>QMTJ01000020.1 GCA_003651045.1 Thermoplasmata archaeon
GATGATGGTGTTATTGATGAGTTAACAGGTTACTATAACCCATGGGAGACAGCTACAGTTTCTCATAGCTGGGATGTAGCGAGAATCTATTATGTAAAAGCAGTAGCTATTGATGAAAAAGGTATGATCAGTGGATGGTCTGATACTCTAAAAGTTGAGATCAATGGACCATATGGTAAAAGTGGTTTTGAAGTAGGTGAATGGTCACTTGGTCATGTTTATTCTATGTATTTTGATCATTTTCAAACACAAGAAATAATTAATATAATGCGTGGTAGTGGTAATATTATTACAGCACTTGCTGTGCTTATCTCTGCTATTGCAGCTGCTTCAGGGATTCCACTTGATTTAAGTGCTTCTATTGCAATAGCTACTGCTCTTCTTAGACTTGGTGTTGAAATTTTAAATATAATGGATCGCGGTATGGGAGTATATATCAGAGTTTATATAATAGAGATACATGGTATACCAGCTAATGCTATTGGGTATATATGGTCGCAGTCACTAAATGGAGACGAAGGAGTTTCCCCTGAGAACAATGTTGCTCCATTGACACCAGAGAAACCTATAGGAGCGGGTAGAGGTAAAACAGGTGTAGATTATACGTACTCAGCGGTTACAATGGACCCTGATGATGATGAAATCGCATATATATTCAACTGGGGTGATGGAAACTATAGTTGTACAGAGTTCATTGCTTCTGGTGAAAAAATAGTGTCGTCTCACAACTGGAGTGAAAAAGGATACTATACTGTTAGTGTTAAGGCGATAGATAAATTTGGACATGAAAGTAACTGGTCTGAACCCTCTATATTGCATATAGTAAAAAATATAGCAAGGGTTAAACCCTCATCTGTCTATAATATACTAAGAGGGTTTATTAACGATCTCATATTTGTTTATAAGTTAACGAGGGTTTCAGGAGAGTAAAAAAAAACAAATTAAATTTAAATTTTTTTGAGGATGAATTTAGAAAAAAATATGGTGTGATGAAAATGAGGGAATACAAACTTGTTGCTTTTTTTGTTTTAATGCTGTTATGTTGCAGTGGTTCAACCTATGGTTTAACGTTTGATAAAACAGTAAAAACAGGATTAGGTGAAAAAGCTGAGTGGACTGTTATGGTTTATATGGATGGCGATAATAATTTAGAGTCGAATGCTATAGATGATTTTTTTGAAATGTCAGATGTGGGTTCAACAGAAAAAGTGAATATAGTTGTTCAGTTTGATCGTATCGGAGGTTATGACTCTAGATATGGTGACTGGGTTACAACCAAGAGATACTATATCATACAGGGTATGACTCCTGATGGTGATAACGCTGTTGAGGATATCGGAGAAGCGAACATGGGTGATCCTCAAACGGTTATTGATTTTGTTAACTGGGGTATGAGTAATTATCCTGCTGATCATTATTGTTTAATCTTTTGGGATCATGGAAGCGGATGGAAAACACCGCAGTCTCATGGTAGAAAATATGTTTGTGAAGATGAGACAGATGGAGATGAATTAGAGACATATGAATTCGGAGATGCATTACGTGTTATAACCAATAACGGAGTAAATAAACTTGATTTAACAGGTTTCGATGCATGTCTCATGGGGATGATGGAAATCGCATATGAAATAAAAGACTATACACATTATATGACAGCTTCAGAGGATACAGAACCAGTAGCTGGATGGGATTACTATAACACCCTATGGGATTTAGTTAACAACTCATCTGAGATAACAGGGAGGGAACTAGGTGAGTTATTTGTATCATATTATTCAGGGTACCATATTACATTATCAACTCTTGATTTAAACCAGGTTGAATATCTAACAACAGCTTTAGATAATCTAGTTATAAGTATACAGTTAAAAAAATATAGAGATGAAATACAAGACGCGATAGATAATGTGAAAGCATATACATCAGATTCCGCGGATTTATATAATTTTATTGAGTTAATACAAGCAAATATACATGATACTAATGTTGATGATAAGGCTCAGATGGTTTTAAATGAAATCAACAATGTTGTAGCCTCAGAGAAACATGATATATATAATGAAAACTCTCACGGTATAGCGATTTATCTACCATACTATAACTATGATCAAAATTATGACTCACTTCGTTTCACGCAAGGTTCACAATGGGATGACTTCCTCAGGTGGTGGTTTTATGGTAACCCGGGTAGTAACCCTCCGACAAAACCAGTTATTTCAGGTGTTAAAGAAGGCTCTGTAGGTACAAAATATAGTTATAGTTTTTTTTCAACAGATCCAGATAATGATGACCTGTATTACTACATTCTATGGGGTGACTACAGTGACGAAGAACAAATAGGTCCAGTGGTATCTGGAGAAACCATAGAAAGATCTCATACCTGGGAGACCGATGGTGGTTATATTATAAAAGCAAAAGCTGTTGATGTCCATGGTGCAATGAGCGAATGGTCATATTTCAGAGTAAGTATGCCACGTGAAAAAATAGTTAATCAACTGTTGATTAACAAGTTTATAGGTTTATTAAAACAAATGTTTCCCTCGTTTTTTAAACTCTAAAATATTGTTAATCGCCTATAGACTTCTTTTTTTTATTTTCCATAAAATTTATAATCCTAAAATATATAACATTTTATAAAATATTTTTAATGTGAGGAGGTTACATGCAAGGGAAAAAATTAATAGTTTTTTTAGTAACGATTTTAATGTTTTCAAGTGGTTTTATAAACATAACTGGTATAAGTGTACATGTTTTAAAAAACCCAAGAGAAAACTTGTTTAATTTAACGAAGAAATCTTCACCTGATTTTGCTCCATTAGGTATCGGTGGTTGGCATATAGAGGCTACAGATGAACAAGATGGTAAAAATTTTTCAGATATCTACAAAATCGGTGGTGATGGCGGAGGATGGGAAGCTCCATATGACGAAGTCGGTGTGCATATGTGGGCTGAGTTAAACCGTGTTAGAGCAGAGTATACTTTTGATGTTAATGATGGACCAGTTAAATACGTAAAATATGCAATAGAATACAAGGATATAGGTTTGTTCTCTGATAGCCCTGATGCATTAATTTATAAATGGGACGACACCTGGGATACTTATTCTAATATCGGTAATGGGCATAACCCCTCATATGTTTGGAAAGAACATGTTTTTAACTCGAATGGTGACAAGTATGTTAACAATAGGGGAGAAATACGTGTAGCTGCACAAGCATACGATGATGACAACTGGTGGCATCAGGATAACCTTGCTGTTAAGAAGATAAAGATTTCCTATAGAACAGCTGATGAAGAAATATACTCCGTGATATGTTCCCCGTATGATACCGATGCTGATGGATCAGTTGACACAGTAGATGTTAAAATAGATGCTGATGTTGGTGATACAGGTGATGGGACAACTGTAAACGTTACAGCATACTGTGAACTCGTTAACCCAATGGGCGATATTGTTGATAACGATACAATAACCTGGAGGATAATTGATCATCAAGTTGAATATGGTGTTACAAATCTTACGTCAATTGGAGATGTGAACAATGGTAACTACACGGTGCATATAGTTTTATATGATGAATATGGGAATGATGAAGATGAAACTAGTGAAGCAGTATATTTAGAACCTGATCCTCAACGTACAATAACTTTCTATATCCTCCCAGATGATGGTGGATGGGTTAATTTTGAAGGAGGAACATATGGTGACAACCAAACAGTACAAGTCTCAGATGGTTGTTACAATGTTTCTGCAAACCCAGCGGAGTACTACGTATTCGAACAATGGATATACAACGGTAGTATAAACATAAACGATGGCGACGTGTACTCACAGAGTATAAAAATAAATGTTACAGGTAACGGTACATTAACAGCATGTTACAGATACATTATCCACATGGTTTATTTCATCGTTAACCCTGCAGAGAGCGGTACAATATTTTTAGATGACATCAGCTTCCAAAACGGTAGCAGCTGTTTAGCTATGGAAGGAACATATCCTCTCTCCGCAGTTCCTATACAAGAAAACTATTATTTCCATTATTGGGCTACAGTAGGAGGTATAATTGTTGAAGACGAATACAATGCTTCAACAAATGCTACCATAAACGATGATGGAGTTATACTCGCATATTTCACCAGAAACAAACCTCCGGATAAACCATATAGACCAGATGGAGTAGTATATGGCGGAGTAAACACTGAATACACCTATACTTCCTCAACAGTTGACCCAGATGATGATATGGTTTATTACTTGTTCGACTGGGGAGACGGTACATATAGCAAATGGCTTGGGCCGTATCAAAGCGGTGAAACAGTTACCGCTACTCACAGCTGGACTGGTGCACGAGCATACGAAATCAAAGTAAAAGCTAAAGACCAGCATAATCTAGAAAGTGGATGGTCAGATGGTTTACTAATAACAATCTCTGAGAGTCATCCCCCAACTCCACCAGTTATAACTGGTTCAACCACTGGGAAAACAAAAAAAGAATACGAATACACTTTTAAATCAACTGACCTAGATGGAGACCAAATTTATTATTACATAGACTGGGATGATGGTAACGTTGAAAACTGGATTGGACCATACAACTCTGGTGAAAACGTAAAAATAACACATAAATGGAATAAAAAAGGAAACTATGTTATAAAAGCATTAGCGAAAGACACCAACGGTCTTGTGAGTTCGTGGGGTATGCTCTCTGTAAAAATGCCACGATATCGACCGGCATTGTTTACAGAGAAAACATTAAGTTTTTACCCCTACCTACTATTTTTAATAAAAAAACTATACAACAATTGTAAAAACACAGTTACTCCACCGCTGGATTTAGACAGGAACATTTAAAATTTTTTTATAACACCTTTTTTTATCTTTAGATTTTCAAACAGTTATATCAAGTTCTGAAAAAAAATAAATTAGGAAAAAATAATTAAACAGTTTTAAGATTGCAATAAATGTTAAAAAAACAAATTACTATTTATCTACTGCATCAAGTATCTTAAAAACACAATTCAATGGATGAGAGAGGTAAAAAATGGGTTTAAAAGATGAAATAAAAGAAGAAACAATAGAACATGTATCAACGATGCACAGGTTTAATAACTCAGATGTTGTTAGACATGTTTTATTTTCTCTAATTAACGTGGCTACTAATAAAACATCTGATGACTACGCGTGGTCAACATTAAAAAAACTACTTAAAGAACTAGAACGCGAATATAGTTTTTTAAAATATATTGAGATAAAACATATAGATTATTTAAACTATACAATGGATGATATAAACATTGCACAACAGTTGAATCAAATCCAGGTTAAAGAGCTTGGTAAAAGCATTCAAGATCTCATTGATCTCTATAAAAAATATCTTGGGAAAAAAGCAGGTTATTTTTTTATAAAAGAATTCAAAACATATCTAGGTGAAGAATATCATTCAGTTATCAAAAACATGGGTGTGGATTTACGTCTTATAGAATTACAAAACGAGATAAAAGGTTTAGATGCCCATGGGTATAAAATCAAAGAAGATAGTAGTTCAAACATTGCTTATGTAGAAAAAAGAATATAAAACTGGAGTTAAAATTTTTCTATCTACTATATGGGGTTTAGTATCCAAGTATTTTATATAGCTCTCTAGATGAAATCTCTGATAATGTTCTATTTATAAAACGTTTAAAGTTGATTTTTTCATCTTGTATGTTCCGCCGTATTAAATTAGACATGGAGTAAAACTCGTTTAATAGTTTATTTGTCCCATTAAAAAGTTGCTCTACTGTCATGTTTTTTGGTTTATAAACAACGTTTTTTAAATTATATTTCATCCAGTTTTTTGTAATGATTCTACCTTCTTTTTCAAGTTGTTCATATAATGTTGTCCCTGGGAATGGTGTTAATATTGCAAATCCTGCTTTGTCTATTCTCCATTGGTATATTGCGTTTAGTGTTTTATCGAAGATTTCAGGTGTGTCTTTATCGAAACCGAAAACAAAAAGCCCTTGAACCATCATACCATAATCGTGTATTTTTTTCACAGTGTTTTCGTATTCTTTTACTTTATTAGTTGTTTTACCTATATCGTCTATGGTTTCTTGTGACACTGATTCAAAACCAATAAGCCATAGGTTGCATCCTGCTTCAGCTGCAAGTTTCAATAGTTCATCATCTCCTCCTAAAACATTGATGTTCCCGTAGCATGTGAATTTTTTGTTTAACTCTTTCATTTCATAGAATAGTTTTTTTGTGTACCCTGGGTTAATTGTTAAAGAGTTGTCAACGAAGAATAGTTGTTTAGATGATATTGTTTTTATTTCTTCAACAACCTGTTCAACAGGTCTCGCTCTTAGTTTTTGTCCTTCAAGTTTATAAACAGGGCAGAATTTACATCCATAGGGGCATCCCCGTGTAGCTTGGATAGGGGTGAAAACTAGAGAGTGTTTCTGTTTTTTTCTTTTTGGACAGGGGATATCTTTTGGATCTACTGTTTTTGATTGGTAGAATGGTTTCATTTTCCCGTTTTCATAATCTTTTAAAAGCTGAGGCCAGCTTATCTCTGCTTCACCTATTACTACGCTATCAGCATGTTGCTTCGCCTCTATAGGTTGAAGAGAAGGATGCCATCCGCCGAGCACTACTGTTTTACCACGACGACGAAATTCATCAGCGATTTCATATGCAATATTTGCTGATACAGTGTTACAAGATATTCCAACGACATCCCCATTCCATTCATAGTCTATTTTTTGATACCTCCCATCTATAACATCGACGTCATGTTCATTAGGTGTTATTGCAACTAGTTGTTCCAATGTTAAAGATGGATAATAATAGGTGTATACGAACTCATCAAAAACGGTATGTTTCATATTAGTATGTGCTAGAATAAACAAGATTTTCATATTTTTACACACGACCATTTTTTTTTAATTTTTTGTTAATGAAACCTTTAACAAATTTAATATTTTTTTAACAGTCTCCAATGTTTACTAAACAATTTTTTTTAGAAACCAAACTCGTTTTTAATGGATAACCAATCAAGTATATTTAATTCAAGTTTTGTTTTAAACCTTGTAAAGTCTAAGTTGCCATTATCTATTGTTCTCTTTAACATATTAGAGTAAGAATAATACTCTTTGGCAACAGCTCTAGTGTTATTGTACAACTCCTCACGTGTCATATTCTTAGGTTTAAATACCACGTTGTTAAAGCTATATTCAGACCAGTTTTTCGTAAGAAGTCTACCTTCCTCATCGAATCGTTTAAAAACAGGTGTACCGGGGAAAGGCGTAAGAACAGAGAAATAAGAAACATCTAGTCTCATTTTATTAATGAATTTTAGGGTAGTTGAAAAACTACTGATTGTATCTGCATCAAAACCAAACATGAACAAACCTTTAACACCGACTCCGTATTTACGGATTTTTTTCACAGTTCCCTCGTAATATTCTACTTTATTCTTTTTTTTCACACTATTAAGGCTTTCTTGGTTAATTGATTCAAAACCAATGAACCAGGCTTGGCATCCTGCCTCTTTAGATAACTTGATGAGTTCCTCGTTTTCATTTAACACATTAACATTACCATGGCATATGAATCTTTTACCAAGTGTTTTCATTTCATGGAAAAGCTGTTTAGTATACTCTACATCTATGGTTAATGACGGGTCGCTAAAAGAAAAAAAAGTATTTTTCAAAGATTTTATCTCGTTTATTACATCATTAATAGGTCTTTTCCTATAACGAGATCCTTCAACATTCTGAATAGCGCAAAACTCGCATTTAAAAGGACATCCTCGTGTAGCTTGTACATCTAAAACCGGATAGTATTTCTCTATTCTCCCCCGGTATGCAGGTGGTATCAACCGTGGGTCAACAGGTGTTTCTTGTTTATAAAAGGGTTTAAGTCTGTTATTTTCTAAATCCTTTAATAACCGTGGCCAGGTTTCTTCTGCTTCACCTATTACTACGCTATCCGCATGTTGCTTTGCTTCATTAGGGAGAGCAGATGGATGATATCCACCTATCACAACGATAACTCCCTTTTTTCTGAATGCATCCGCGATTTCATAAGCGCGATTAGCATACATTGTGAGGCAAGTGATTGCTACTAAATCATAGTGTTTATTAAAATCAACTTTGTCACCATAACGTTCATCGACTACTTGGATTTCATGATGTTTTGGAGTTAAAGCAATAAGCTGTGCAAAAGTAAAAGGAACTCTTTTAATGAGTTTCCAAGGGTTTAAAGAAGAAATGTTTCTACCTGTGGATGGAAAAACAAATAATATCTTCATTATGGGTAATATCAATAATTATATGATTTTTAAAAATTTATTGGTTGTCAATAAAAAAAACTGATAAAACCAGCGGGATTAATAGAAGTACATAAAGTTAAAAATCCTTTGATGTTATAAGTTGTATTGATGTCTTTATCAAAAGATGTGTCAGAAAAAATTTTTTTCATAGTTAATAACAAAATAAGAATAAGAGAAATAACAAATATCTATAGAACAATTTTATCATTTAAGAGAGAAATTGAATACCCTATTAAGAAAAAACCCTATTATTTTCCTTATTTATTTCAGATTCAAACTGTTAACCAATGTAACGGTTCTTGTTTAATGTGTCCTAATAAAAAAATCAAGAGCAAAAAACCTGAAAAAATGTCTGATGAGTTGTTTAAAAAAATTATTCAAGAAATCGTTAAAGAATCAAAAACAACTCTTGTATTACTTTATTTGCAAAACGAGCCATTGATAGATGATGAGTTATTTCAAAAGATAAAATTAATAAAAAAACTTAGTAACGATGTAATAGCTACATCATTTATAACAAATGGTGTTTTATTTAATGATAAAAAAATAAAAGAATTGATAGAGTCCAAAAATGATTACGTGTATTTCAGCATAGACGCCTTCACAGAGGAAACATATAACCGAATTAGACAGGGAGTTGATTTTAAAAAACTGCAGTTTAACATTGACAAAATTTTAAACACTAGTTATAAAAAAAACGTTTATGTAGAGTTTGTTGTTCAAAGGGATAATATATTAGAATACAAAAAATTTGTACAATATTGGAAGAAGAAAAAAGTACCAGTTTTAGTGAATTATATTACAAACAGATCCGGGGATTTAGATGACTATAATGAGTTATCCTTAAAAAACGTTGAGATCTCTAAAGTACAGAGATTAAAATCGTTGCTTTATAAAAAAATCATTAAATGTTGTCATATCCCTCTCTCATGTTTTAATATACTATATAATGGAGATGTTATTTTATGTTGTAATGATTACTCCCATAAACTCGTACTTGGGAATGTGAAAACACAGAGTATAAAAGAGATATGGAATAGTAAGAAATATCAGGAGATCAGGAGATTACTTTATGAAGGGAGTTATGAAAAAATACCGGTGTGTAGGAATTGTTCTACTTTGATGGAAAAGAATTAAATGGTTTAACTAATCTTTCTTGTAGAGTATTTTTTAAAAGTTTTGTTGTAAAAAAATGTTTATCTTATTTTTTTAACGATGTAATCTTCTATCACAAGTATATCCAAGCCAGTGTCGAAGAATACTCTTATTGCATCTTGTGGTGTACAAACAATTGGTTCTCCATGGTCATTAAAACTAGTGTTGAGAATAAGAGGTATACCTGTGATTTTTCTGAATTCATCGATGAGTTTCCAATAACGTGGATTAATATCTTTATTCACGACATGTGGTCTAGTGGTTTTATCAATAGGATGAAGTACTGCTTCTATCTGTTTATGACATTCTTCATGGACATCAAATGTTTTAATCATAAATGGGGCTGCTGTTTTATAGTTCTTAATATATTCCCCTGCATATTCCTCAAGAATACTAGGAGCATAGGGTCTCCATTTCTCCCGGTGTTTAACAAGTTCATTCAACTTATCCTTGAGGTCATTTCTCCGAGGATCACAAAGGATGCTTCTATTCCCTAGAGCACGTGGTCCCATTTCCATTTTCCCCTGGAACCATCCAACGAATTTACCATTTGCAATAGCCTGAGCAATATTTTTTAAACTTTTAACCTTTGAAAAAACAATGTTACGTTCCTTAAGAATACTTTTAACTGTATTATTATCATATGATGGACCGAAATAATTATGCTTCATTGTGAACCTTGGGTTATAACCATGTTTAGAACTTGCTTCAAGAACTGCACCAAGAGTTAAACCAGCATCATTTGCAACTGGTTGAATGAAGATATCTTTAACCTCAGGGAGTTCCATGATTTTTTTGTTCATCTTACAATTAAGAGCTACACCACCAGTTAAACAAATTTTATGACTACCGGTTATTTCAATAGCTTGTCTAGCTAAATTCATACCGATTTCTTCAAGGAAATACTGAACAGCAAAAGCAAGATCCTTATGTTCTTTAGTAAATGGTTCCTCAGGGAGCCTTCGTTTTATACCA
>QMTJ01000021.1 GCA_003651045.1 Thermoplasmata archaeon
AATAAGTTAAAGGAAGAGTTGTAATCTAATTTTTTTAGTCCAAAACCATGTTAATATATAAAATTTTTATAATTTTAAAGAAATATTTAAGTATTTGTAAAACAACCAAATAAATTAAGGGAATAAAAAATGAAAAAAATAAAGATTCTAAAAATCACCCTTGTCTCTTGGATTCTGCTTATAATACTGTCAGTAGCATGGCTATTTTTTTTACTATTGAATAATATCCATGTTATTTTAACAAATATTTTGTTTTTATTTGTTTTAATCATCGCATGTTTAAGCTTTGTTTTATCCTCTTTTTTTATCTATCAAATAATCGTTGATGTGAAAGCTGAGATAAAAAAAGCAAAGGATATGGAGAAAAACATTAGTGATATGTATCAGTATGATAAAATAGCTGATCCACCACTTATGTATACCTGAAGTTTTAGTTGTATTCTAAATGTACAACCCATGCTTCTTTAGGTATTTTTTTATATATCCTATATGGGTCTTCTCTATTCTGTTCATAGGCTACTTCTCTGATGACTTCGTTGTTGAAAGACCAATAGTATTTACGGATGATTTTACCTTTTTTCTTGTATTCTTCTCTTCTTAGTTTAAGGAGTTTTTCTTTTTGTAACTCGTAGAATAAAGCTCTCGCGTATTTATCAATGGTCATATCTTCTATTTCTTCTTCGCCGTTGAAGATTTCTTCTACGGTTTTTGCAAGTGCTATCGCGTCTTCTTTAGCCATTTCAAAACGGTTTTTTAGTGCTTTTACTAGTAATCGTTTCATTCTATTTTTTTCCTCCACTATGTTTTTTATCTCTGTAAAATATGGTTTAAATGGGTTGTTGTACATTTGTTACCTACTTTGTTTGACGGTTCTTATCCGAATCATTTAAATCTCTTTTGTTGTTACAGTGCTTCAAAAATTTGTTTAAAAAATTAATGGGGTGAAAAAAGATTATGACGAAACGTGTCTATAATTTCTATCCAGGCCCTGCTACTTTACCGTTGCCTGTTTTAAAAAAAGCACAAGAGGAACTACTAGATTATAAAGGTACAGGTATGTCTGTTATGGAGCTCTCTCATCGTTCTAAAGAATATGGTGAACTTCATCAAGAAGCCGTGGATCTTGTGAAAGAATTAATGAATCTCCCAGATGAGTACCATGTGTTATGGTTACAAGGTGGTGCATCTACACAGTTTTATATGGTACCTGTTAATCTAAAAATCGATGGTAAACATATGGAATATGTGAATACAGGCGCGTGGGCGAAAAAAGCAATTAAAGAAGCAAAACTTTACGGTGATGTTAACATTGTAGCATCCTCTGAGGATGAAAACTTTTCATATATACCAAAAAACATAGAATTCAGTGACAAAGCATCTTATGCCCACATAACAGGTAACAACACAATATATGGTACAGAATATCATGAATGGCCAAAAACACCTGATGATGTTCCACTTGTTTGTGACATGTCCTCTAACATAATGGATAAAGTCATAGATCCAAAAAAATTTGGGGTAATATACGCTGGTGCACAGAAAAACATTGGACCCGCTGGTGTAACCCTCGTCATCGTTAGAGAAGATCTCCTCGGAAGGGTACCAGAAAACACGCCAACTATGCAGAAATGGAAAACACATGCAGAAAAAAACTCTTTATTCAACACACCACCCTGCTGGGCTATATACATCTGCAAACTTTCTCTAGAATACAATAAAAGCCTTGGTGGAGTACCTGCTTTAGAAAAAACCAATAGGAAAAAAGCAAAAATCCTCTACGACGTGATAGATAAATCAGATGGTTTTTACAAGGGACATGCTAAACCTGATTCTAGATCCCTGATGAATGTAACATTTAACCTACAAACACCAGAGTTAGAAGAAAAATGTGTAAAAGAAGC
The DNA here is from genome assembly GCA_003651045.1 of Thermoplasmata archaeon. Classification (GTDB taxonomy): domain Archaea; phylum Thermoplasmatota; class E2; order DHVEG-1; family DHVEG-1; genus B24-G9. The sequence goes on from QMTJ01000021.1 coordinate 1,902, forward strand.
AGCTGAACGTGGACTAATCGGACTAAAAGGACATAGATCCGTTGGTGGTATGAGAGCTTCAATCTATAACGCGATGACATTAGAAGGCGTAGAAACCTTAGCAGAGTTCATGAAAGAATTCCAAGAGGAAAACCAATAAAAAAAACTTATAAAATTAATCATCCAAACACTCTCTCTTTTTTTTATTTAAACAATTACTCACACTCACGATTCTTTTTTTTCAAAATGACATTTTAACAAGTTAAACTTAAATACAACTATTGTCAAATGTTAACATGGTAAATAATAACTTAGGCGGATGGTAGGTGAAAGGAAAAAATGGATAACAAGATCATGATAGTTGATGACGAACCAGATGTTCTATCATCATTAAAAACCATATTCGAGAAACACAACTATGAAGTAATCACAGTTGAAAATGGATACAAATGCTTAGAGGAACTAAAAAAAGGATTCAGAGGAATAATACTCATGGACCTAATGATGTCAGGTATGGACGGATGGGATACAATTAAAGAAATAGTAAACCGTGGTTTAATAAAAAACGTAGCAATAGAAATCATAACAGGTAGAGGAACAAAAGACCATAAGAGACTGGGCGTATTGGGACCATACATCTATGATTACCTCTCCAAACCACTTGATATAAACGAACTAATTAATAGCGTAGAAAAATGTAAAACCTATCTATCTGCTAAAAACAACTAAAAAGAAGCACACCTCCATCTTCCTTCTCTTTTTTAATTTGCTATAATATGATGACATTTTGTCATATTGACATTTTAACAGATTAACCTTAAATATAATGAAAGAAGTCCATAGGTATACACATCCCATCCTAAAAAACACATAAAAAAAAGGGTCTGGATGTCAAAAAAAAATTTAAAAAATTAATGGTTTAAAAAATCCTTAAACACACCAATATTTCCTGCTTTTAAAAAAATCCAGACCCATTCCCCTCCTAAAAAAAACAATAAACTAATAAAAAAAATATTTAGAAATCATCTAATTTTTTAACTCTATCTTTCAGTAATATATTCTGCGCGGTCTCCCATGAACATCTAGTATGAGGTGGTAAATCTTTAAACCTCTCAACCCATGTTTCAAGAAACTTCCGCGTAACTGGATCAGCGGGATAACCACTCCCTAATGGTATATCCAACTTTTTCCTGAGCATACTCTCTATCTTATGTATTTCTTCATCTCTCCTAGTTTTAGCAAGAATTGAAGCTGCACTAACAATAGGATAAATCTCATCTGCTTTATGCTTTGAAATAATATATGGTTTAAAAGAAAGCCTGTCTAGAATGTTTTTACCGAATCTCTTTTCATTCACATCAGCTGAATCAACATAACATATCTCAGGTTTTAGTTTTTGGATAACCTTAGCAAAAGCATTTACTTCTATTTCATTAAGAGTCATCACCCTACGCATATCATCAATATCCTGCGCAGGTATAACAAGGACCTCATAATTAACAGCTATTTTTTTTATTTTTTTACCTAGAAACTCCCTACGTTTAGGTGATAGTTTTTTGGAATCACGTATTCTATTTTTTGTCAGTTCAGAATCATCCTTTAATGTAACCCCTGCAATTACTAGAGGGCCGACTACCGGTCCACGACCTGCTTCATCTACTCCACTGATCATATAAAAACTTGTTAACAACTATATGTAAAAAGATGTTACGGAAAAAAACATATTTAACTTGTGAGTTTATTTCAACACTCTTAAATTTGTTTTATTTGCCGCTGTAGCTTAGATGGTGGAGCGGCTGACTCGTAATCAGCAGGTCAGGGGTTCGAATCCCCTCAGCGGCTTACTCCTTTATTTAATATTTTATCAATCCGTTCTTTAAGATCTTTTATGTTAAAAGGTTTAACGATATAGTCCTCAGCAGCTAAATTCCCCATACCGACGCTCATAACATCTCCTTTAGCTGTTAAAAAAATTATAGGTATATCACTCCATTCTGGGTTCTCCTTGATTTTAGCTGCTACATCCCATCCATTTACATCAGGCATCATAATATCTAGTAAAACAAGATCAGGGTTACTAGGTAACTCTTTTAATATCTCTATACATTCTTTTCCATCTTTCGCCTTGATCACCTCGTAACCACACATCTCAAGCATTTGACCCACAGTCATCAAAATATCAGGTTCATCATCTACTATCATCACTTTTTTACTCATGTTTCCCCCTTCTCACCTAATATTTTATCAACCCTATCCAGTAGAGTATCTTTGTCAAAGGGTTTCATAATGTAATCAGCGAGTCCTTCATCTAGCAGCACTTGTTTTCTTTTCTCAGATATCTCAAGTACACTCATAAAAGCTACTTTTACATCAGGTGATTTTTTATTAATCCTGTTAAATACATCCCAACCGCTCATACCAGGCATCATAATATCAAGGAGAACCAAGTCTACTTTTTCTTTTTCAAGTTTCCTAAGACATTCTTCACCACTAAACGCTGTTACAACCTGGTAACCCCCGAGTTCAAGAACCGTTCTAGTTAAATCAACTATATCTGGCTCGTTATCTACAACCATTATTTTTTTCATTTTTCCTCATCTCACCATCTGTTAAATCTAAAGATTTATTTTTTTTTATCATTAAAACCTATATCTATAACATGTTTTTAAATTAATGCTTTTCTCTATTTTTCTAAAATAGATTAAAATGTTAAAAAATGTTGAAATATTTAAAGTTATCAACTAAAAAAACCTTAATTTTTTTCATAGATCTAAAAATATAATCAAGACTAATATTTGAAAGAAAGGATTTAAAAACTTGATTCTGCATATCCCCTCTTCTCCCTGATGTTTAATGATGTTTAACCTTGAGGCTCTCTTAAAATGATAAAAATCAATGAGAAACTATGTAAAGGATGCAGCATCTGCGTTTACTTCTGCCCTGTAGGTGTATTAAAAACTTCGGAGAAACTAAATAGAAAAGGATATTTTCTTCCAACACCTGTTAGGGAAGATAAATGTACTAAATGCCGGTTTTGTGAGCAAATATGCCCTGAGTTCGCTATCCACATAACTGACGAGTAGGTGATTAAAATTGGATATACGTGAAAAATATCTTAAAAACTATGAAAACAAAACTATTTTTTCACTAGGTAATGAAGCAGTAGTATATGGTGCTCTTTTTGCAGGTTGTAATTTTTTTGCAGGGTACCCTATCACTCCTTCTTCCGAGATCGCGAAGGTTATGGCTAGGGAGTTACCCAAAGTAGATGGTTATTGTCTTCAGATGGAGGATGAAATCGCTAGTATAGCAGCAGTGATAGGTGCATCCTGGAGTGGAGCAAAGGCTATGACTGCTACAAGCGGTCCTGGTTTTTCATTGATGATGGAGAACATTGGTTATGCGGTTATGACTGAGACACCATGTGTAATAGTTAATGTTCAACGTTCAGGTCCATCAACTGGTCAGGCTACTAAACCAGCTCAGGGTGATATAATGCAAGCCCGTTGGGGTACGCATGGTGACCATGAAATCATTGCACTTTCACCAAGTAGTGTTCAAGAATGTTTTGATTTAGCTATAGAGTGTTTTAATTTAGCTGAAAGATACCGTACACCTGTTATATTCCTCATGGATGGTGAAATCGCTCATCTCCGGGAGAAACTTGTTATTCCTCCTTTGAAAAATATTCATGTTGTTGAAAGAAAAAAAGCTAAAGCAGAAGAGAACATCTTTGGAGGTAAGTTAGTACCGCCTATGAGTGAGATTGGAGAAGGAAAATTCATCCATGTCACGGGTTCTACGCATAAAGAGGATGGGATGAGAGACATTGAAAGTCAACTGGTACATGATACTCTTGTTAGACGCCTCTACGCGAAGGTAGATCAAAACAGAGAAAAAATTGTTAAAACCGAGGAACGTTTTCTTGAAGATGCGAAGACAGCAGTTGTAGCATATGGTGCAACAGCGAGACCTGCTTTTGGTGCAGTGTTAAAGATGAGGAATAAAAAAATAGGTTTTATGCGACTTATAACTATTTGGCCGTTTCCAAAGAAACAAATAATGAGACTTGGTGAAAAAGTAGAACGTATATATGTACCAGAGTTGAATCTCGGTCAGGTTTCAAGGGAGATAGAACGTTTTGTTAACTGTGAAGTTGTACCTATATCAAAAATCGGAGGTATACCTCATACGGTAGATGAGATATATCATTTTATTAAGGAGAAAGAACAATGGTGATTGATAAACAAGAGCAACGAATGATTAAATATTTACGCAGAGAAGTACTTCCTACTACTTTTTGTCAAGGATGTGGATGTGGTACTATTCTTAATGCATATGTGAAGGCTTTGGATGATTTAGAAATAGATCCTAGGGAGGTTGTTTCTGTGACTGGTATTGGTTGTTCTTCGTGGATTCCTTCTCCAAATTTCCATGGTGATACGCTTCATACTACTCATGGTCGTGCAATTGCTTTTGCTACAGGAGTTAAAGTGATGAAACCAGATATGAAAGTAGTAGTAATCGCTGGTGATGGTGATCTTATAGGTATAGGTGGTAATCATTTGATGCACGCTGCCCGTAGAAACATAGGTGTCACTGTTTTTTTAGTAAATAATTTTGTTTATGGTATGACTGGTGGACAGTCTTCTCCCACTACGCCTATGGGTATACCAACTGCATCTTCACCATATAAAAACATTGAATCTCCTTTTAACATTGCAGAGGTAGTAAGTGCATGTGGTGCAAACTATGTAGCACGGTGGACGACGTATCATGTTTTTTCTCTTGTTGATTCAATGAAACATGCTATACAAAAAAAGGGTTTTAGCTTTGTAGAGATTATATCTCAGTGTCCAATGAATTATGGTAGATATGTTAAACGTAGAACTGGTGTAGAACTCCTTCAGTATTTCAAGGAAAACTCTATCAATGTAGAAAAAGCAAAAGATATGTCTGAGGATGAACTCAATGGAAAATTTGTCGTTGGTGAGTTGATAGAGAGAAACAGAAGAGAGTTTACAGAGCAACTAAGAGTATTGAATAAAAAAATAATACAAAAAAACTTAGGGTAAAAGTATGATAAAAATACGTTTTTCAGGTCTCGGTGGTCAAGGTATTGTAAAAGTAGGATACTTACTTGGAAACGCAGCAGTGTTAGATGGTAAAAACGCAGTTCAAACCAGGTCATATGGGAGTGCTTATAGGGGAACAACTTGTAAAAGCGATGTAATCATTTCTGACTCTGAAATATATGAACTAGAGTTCCATGACTCAGATATACTAGTTTGTTTTTCTCAAGAGGCATATGATTATTATAATAAAGAGTTAAAACATGAGGGGAAGTTATTCATAGATGAGGATCTCGTGAAAACAGAAAAAACTCATCAAATTTTTTATCGAATCCCTGCAACTAGTTTGTCATATAAATATTTCAGTAAAGATATCTTTAGAAACATTATCATACTCGGCTACCTAATAGCTGTAACAGAACTTGTTTCAAAGAAATCAGTAGAGAAGGTTATAAGTCAAATTATGCCTCAAGGAACTAAAAAATTAAACCTTCAAGCATTTGAAATAGGTTACAAACAAGGTTTTATTTCATTCTAAAGTTTAAACAAGTTTTTTTTCATAGACTCGATATATTTTATACAGTTTCGCCCCTATTTTCTCTGTCGCTTTACGTTCAGGAATATTGTTTTCATCAATCCATCCGATCTCCACTGATTTACAACCACGTTTTTTTAATTCTATAAGTGTATAGTAGTTCATACATGTTCCAATACCTTGTCCACGGTATTCTTTTTTTACACCTACAAAATTAAATTTAACACGGTTTATTGTATGTTTTTTAATTAAAAACTTTAATGCACCAGTTACACCTAATCTCCCATTTAACGTTTTAAATATCTGGTTATAATCCGGGAGTGACCATTTAAAAGCCACTGGTTGATCATCTTTTTCAGCTACTAAAAAAAGACAAGGATCAACTATCCATCTAATCTGTTTCACACCAAATCGTGTTCTAACTTCTTTTTCAGAGACTTCGACATACCCCCAGTGGCTGGAGAAAGTCTCCATCATCAATTTTATCCACCATTTTAATTCTTTATTTGCTCTCAACCTGTTAAAACAACGGATTTTAACCCCATTATCTATACATCGTTCAGCTGTTTCTTTAACCTTCTCCGGAATCGGTTGTTCAGGGTTGAAAAAATAAGAAACAAGATCCCTATTTTTTTTCATCCCATGGTTTTCAACAAAATCAATATAGTACTTAGGTGAATAGGTATCATATATATAGGGTGTCTCATTAAAACCTTGATATAGCAAACCACATCCCATGTCAACTCTACCATTAACGGGACCAAGCATAGTAGATATTTGTTTAGAACTCAACCATGTTTCAGCTGCTTCTAACAACGCAGTTGCTATATTAGAATCATTTATACATTCAAAAAAACCAAAAAACCCAACGTTATCCTTTACAGATTCAACGTATTTATAATCGATAATAGCAGCAACCCGTCCAACTGGTGTTTTATTTTTATATGCAACAAAAAGCTGAGTATCAGCATGACCCCAAAAAAGATTCCTTCTTTTAAAAAAATCTTTCATCTCTTCCCAGAGTGGTGGAACCCAATATTTATCGTTTTTATATACCAACCAGGGGACACGATGAAAATCTTTGAAACCATTCACTGTAGTAACACGTTTTATCACAGAATCAGATGAAACAGGTGTTGTCTCAGGAGTTGCTGATTCAAAAATGTATTTCCCCCGATGCCGTCTTTCATGGTATCTCACCATTTTATTAAAAAAACCCCCTTAATTCATAATTGTTACTGATGTTTCAACTTATTCTATTTACCCTTTTCTAAATATTATTAATATTATTTAGTTGTAGATTATGTAGTATTACAATAAAACTATAATATATCTAAAAAACCTTCGGTTAAAAAAACTATAACATAAATGGAGACGAAGAAGGGAGGAATCAGAAATATTATTTATACCAAAACATTAAAAACTTTTTTTATTTACTATAGATACAGGGGGAAATATCCAAAAAAAAACTTTGAGAAGGTTAAGAAAAATAATGAAGTTAAAAGGTAAAACAAAAAAAATTAACATTGCAGTATTATCTGAAGAACCCCTTGGATGGGGGTCAGGGAAACATTATTTCCCTGTTATCCTAAATGGTTATACTTGGAACACGAATGGTATCTCTTACATTTTCTCAACAACATACATCTATGATAAGGATATCATACAGGGGAGACTTAATGTTTCAAAGTTTCAAGTACTATTAGTACCAGGTGGTGGCGTAGGAGACGGAGAAGCAGTAATGAAAGGATTTATCCTCTGTAGAAAAAACAGGAAATGGAAGAAACAGATACAAAAATTCATAGAAGACGGCGGAGGTTATGTAGGTATATGTGGTGGTACTGCACTTGCTACAAGTTTAGATACAGGTCCCAATAAAAAACCTACTAGTTTCCTTGAAAGACAATATAATAAAAGCGCTATAGGTATAACATGTGTAAAATCCTATTATGAAAACCTTGCAGTTCCCATGTTTTACCCTTTTCAATGGAATCACCCTGAAAAAATAGGGGCAACAGGTTATATATTCTCTTTTGCACCAGGTGAAACCATTGATGGTAAAAGGATACATACTGGTGGTGTACCAGTTGATTTCAAAATCTATAAAGACAACCCTATTTTTTCTGATTACCCTGACGAAACAATCCGTATGCGATGGTGGGGTGGACCAGGGCTCGTTGTTCCTGAGAAAACTGATAGAGATGTAAAAATTCTAGCGAGATATCCTAAAGACGATTTCTCTAAAAACCATCTAACACAGATTTATGCATGGCGGTACACCGGCGGCGTATCTGGTTTAATAAAAGCTTTTCTAAACGCATCGTCAATAGTGAAAAAAGAAAAAGAAAATCTGAAACAAATCCCAATATATACATATTACCTTGCAAAACCATGGGAACCTACAAGTAAACGAATTGAACTAAATTTCTCCAATAAACCCTGTATGACCGCTGAAGTTTACCCAAATAAAAACCAAGGGAGAATACTACTCTGCACTGCCCATCCAGAATACATGATATGGTGGAACGGGCATATTGAAGAGGTGAAACACACTAAAAACAACTGTCTCGCATACGGGTTCCATAAATGGAAAAACATTTCAAAACTTAGTAAAAACGTAGAAAAGGAACTCACACATACCTGGTGGGTTGTACGTAGAATCACCGCATGGGCTGCCAAAGTACCAGATGAACATCTACCACCAATTTCAAAAGAAGAAATAAACAAAAAAACCATACCTATTATTAAACAAAACATTCTCTGGGATGGCACACTTCTTAATCAAATGAAAAATATTTAAAACAAAAACATTACATAAAAAAGAGGTTGTATCACTATGCGTCCTTTCAAATTTTTATCACAATGGCGGTCTTTACCACCCTATGAACTTATAAGTTATCTACTCATGTATGCAAGTGTCCCTATGCTCGCATATGGACTACAACTCTA
>QMTJ01000022.1 GCA_003651045.1 Thermoplasmata archaeon
ATTTTTGTTTGTTTGGTGTTTTAATGGGTGTTACTTTTTAGCCTTCCATTTCCAACAGGATAAAAACACCAATCAGATGAGGTATAACAAAATTTATGCTGGGTGTAGGCCGTAAGCCTCTTTCTGTTTTTAAGACGGTATTCTACTAATGCGTCCTACCTTTGAGCAGTCTGGACAACTGATCTCAATGTTTGGACTTGCTCCAGGAGCAGATAGACCGTTTCATCAAATCCTAAGGAGACCTCAACACCAAAGTGCATCATCGCAGTTATCCTTAGGCTGTGTCGTTTCTGTGCCTCTGCAAGGGTTCTCACCCTTACCACTTGCGTGGTTTCCTGGTCCAGAATGAGAGAGGACTTTCCTCAGCGAAACCACAATATATATTGTGGTTTCACCGTCAACCGTCCACCTACGCCCAGCAAATATAAAGTTACTCTTATCTAGTTAATAAAACTTTTGCAGAATAAAACCTTTATTATACCAAAATAGAAAAAAACTGTAAAAACTATATTATGAGATATAAGAACTCGATTCTTTTGTATCAACGACTTCCCCGCTATAGAAAACCAGGGTTTCAAACTTTGAAGTAACATCAGGTGTTTCAACATAGAAAGAAACTTTTTTCTTCGTACCAGGTTTAATTGATTGGATTGAAACAATTTCACTATTTAACTCAGAACCAGATACAGTTTTAAAAACACCTTTCACTACAATGTTTTTAGCTGTACCTCTACCATGGTTTTCCACGATAACATTTGCTTTAACAATATCCCCTATCTCAGTATTTAGATAGGTTGTTAAAACATCATTTTTCCAATGATGAAAAATAACTGGTCTTGAGGATATCTCGTATACTGTTAACTCAGAAGGGGATCTGTACATAGGAGGGATAAAACCAACTTTTGCATTCTCAGTTGTGGTTTCTAAAAAATAATAATCACCTGTATAAACTTTATAACCTGGTACAATACTTTTATTTAGTTTCACCCCCACAGCCATATGATTAGGTAAACGTAACAAGGATACATTAAAACCTAATCTATCAAGTAAGCTAGCTGTTAGAATCGCTTTATCCTCACAGTCACATCCAATATCATGGTTAAACAACGTTTCAACAGGATAATTCGGGTATTCTTTAGAAAGATTCAATGGATCATCTTCACGGTATTCAAGGAATTGTACGAATTTTGTAACGAAATCTATTTTTTCTGCATCGTTTTTAGCATTGAAACTGTATTCTCCGAAGGGTAAGGTAGAGATGAGACGATCTATAAAAATATCTAAATATCCATCATCGTATGGGTCAAAAACATAAACACTATAATCTTCTTCACCTGAGAATCTTTTAAGACTGGTATAGTAATTAAATAAAAAATCAGGATATGGAACAACAAGTTTACTAGGTACACCCTCTGTAAAAACCCGGGTGGAAACAGAGTTTTTGATTTCAAAAGAAAAAAAACTATAGTTTAAAACAAGCCCATTGGAATCCTTAAGGGTTATTTTAAAAGAATCAACAGAGGGTGTTCCATCTAAATGGATAAAACAATTTATAGTTTTGCTTTCACCAGGTAAAACCACAGAGGGTAACACGAGACTTGAAAACTGATTAGATCCTACTTCCATAGTGATACTATAGGGGTAAACAGGGTGATCTCCATTGTTAAACACTTGCATAGTTAAACCTATCAGCATTGTGACGTCCCCGTGAACCCACCATCTCTGAGTACAAGTAGAAATTGAAACATCGGGGTTTATGAAAGAAAAAGATTTTGAAAAAATCTCATCATTTTTTTTATCATAAACTTTGAGAACGTATACAGTAGATGGGGTTGTTTCTCTATATTCACCAATATGAAGAACAGTATACCCATCGCCTCTAAAAAAGAAATCAGAATCAACTTGACTATGGTTAGCTGTAAAAAGTTTAACTGTAACCATACCTGAGCAGGAGTACGAGATGTTTAAAGCAGGGAACCCTTCATCATCTATTATACTCCACGATTTTAGAGTAAAACTTGTACCGAAAAATAAATCTTCAAATAAACACCCTGAACAACAGGAACTAAGGAATAACGTTACACCTATTATAAAATATATTGTTTTTTTGTTCAAGAGGCATCAATCTAGGTGGTTATAAAACAGCTTTTTCTTTTTCTAGTTTATTCTTTATAACCTTACCTAGTCTACGCATTCCCTCCTCGATTAATTCATCTGTTGAATATGAGAAATTAAGTCTCATAGATCTACCACCACCACCGTCGACATGGAATGCTTTACCATGTACATAGGCAACTTTTTCTTTTATCGCATCTAGGAATAAAACCTCTGTGTCAATGCCTTCTGGTAGTGTCACCCATGCAAACATACCACCTTTAGGTTTATGACATATGTATCCTTCTGGGAAGTATTTCTCCATAGCCTTCATCATAATATCTCGTTTAGGTTTGTATAGTTCACATATTTTTAAAATATGAAGGTCCAGTGATCCTCGTCTCATGAACTCATATGCTATATATTGTGTAAACGTGTTTGTGCAGAGGTCAAGTGCTTGTTTACATATCACCATTTTCCGTGTTAATTCAGGGCTAGCTAGTGTCCATGCTAAGCGAAAACCTGGTGAGAGAATTTTTGAAAAAGTAGACATGTAAATAACTCTACCTTCGTCATCAAAAGCTTTTATAGGTTTCACTGGTGGAATATCGTATCTGAGTTTACCATATGGATCGTCTTCAACGATTAACAGGTCGTACTCATTTGCAATATCTATGAGTTGTTTCCTTCTTTTTTCAGGCATTACTACGCCAGCAGGGTTTTGAAAAGTAGGTACTACATAGATAAACTTTGGAGTAATCTCTTGTTTAAGTAATTCTTTAATTCTATCCTCCAGGATATCAACTCTCATTCCATCGCCGTCTAATGGTATACCAGAAAGATTTGCCTCATAGGCTCTAAAAGCGTTTATACCACCTAGATAAGTAGGTAAACCAACAAGAGCGGTATCACCTGGGTTTAAAAACATTTTACCAACAGTGTCTAAAGCTTGTTGAGAACCACTCATGATAGTTACTTCATCTGCGGATACATCAATCCCTTCTTTATACGCACGTTCCGCTATCATTTCACGGAGTTCTTTTAAACCCTGGGTAGTACCATACTGAAGAGCTACTTCACCATGGTGTTCCATAACGTAATCCATAGCGCCTTCTAAATCTTTAATAGGGAAAGACTTTGGATTTGGTAGTCCACCAGCGAAACTTATAATTTCAGGATCCTGAGTAACCCGTAACAACTCACGAATCACAGATTTCCTCATTTTCCCTGCTCTATCAGAATATAACCTATCTATATCTGGAATAAAAACCACCACTCCCACGAATCAAATAACGTTTTATATGTATTTCGCAAAAAGTTTCAAATATAGTATAAATATATAGGAAACTATTGTTTTTCTTTAACACGAGAAAACAATGGTTCAAGATGTTCTTCAAAAGCAGGCATTGTTTCAAGAGTATCTCTACATATATTAAAACGATGAATTATATGCAAGGCGAGTTCTTCATCTGAGGATTTCACTCCATTCTTACCAGTAAACATTCTACTTATGATTTCTTCAGAATCTAATATTTCTTCTCCCATACAATTTACTATGAATGTTTTTATTTATATATAGGCTTTTTCCTTCAGAAAAAACAATGGATAGAATTAGGAGTTTTTATAGTGCACCTGTTATTTGAATAAGTATCAACAATATTATAACCATTGAGATGAAACACATGCTTAATACGTCTTCTTTGTTGTTTTTGCTGATTTGCATCTCTGTCCCAGTGGAAATATAGAGCTGTTGTTTATGTATCTTTTTTGTAGGTAAATATGCATATACATATGCAACTATTTCATAGTTTAAATGAAGTTTATTAACTCGAAAGATTTATTAGTAATACCGTGGCTTCATTAAAAGAAAAAAACTAAACATGGGTGGATAGAAACAATGGAGGCTATAATACTCGCAGGAGGTTTCGGTACACGTTTGAGACCTTTAACATATACCAGAGCGAAATCTCTTCTTCCTATATTGAATAAACCTATGATTTTGCATTTAATTGATGTTTTACCTAGTAGTGTTGATAGGATAATATTAGCGGTGAACTATAAAAAAAATCAGATTGAAGAATATTTCGAGGAGAACGATTGTGGGAGAGAAGTAATTGTTAATGATGAACCTGAACCTCTTGGAACAGGTGGCGCGGTGAAAAATGCTGAGAAATATGTTTCTTCTCGTTTCCTAGTGCTGAACAGCGATATAGTTTGTTCATTGGATCTCAATGAAATGATTAGGTTTCATAAAAAAAATAATGCAGTGTCAACGATTTCTTTATGGCCTGTGGAGAATGTTTCTGAGTTTGGTGTAGCGGATGTTAGAGAAAACGGTTGTATAGTTGGTTTTGTTGAAAAACCTAAACCTGAAGATGCTCCTTCTAATTTTATTAACGCTGGTGCCTACTGTATGGAACCAGAGGTTTTTGACTATATTGAAACAGGTCGTCTTGTGTCTATGGAGAAAGAAGTATTTCCTCAGATAATTCGGGATACTGGTCGTTTTTTTGGTTTTAAGTTCGATGGGTACTGGATGGATATCGGTAGAATCAGTAGCTATATCGAGGTTCATCGTTTTCTTATGAGGCTTAAGAAGATTGATAACTGTCAAGGTGAAAAATGTGAAGTTCATGGTGTTTTAAAGGAATCCTGTATTGGTGATAACGTGTTTATTGGTGAAAATTCTCGGTTGTATTCATCTATTGTTTATGATAATGTGGTAATTGAGGATGATGTTGTTTTGTCTAACTGTGTTGTGGGTGAAAACTGTAGAATCGGTGGTTTTTCAAATCTAAAAAATGTGGTACTGGGTGATAATGAGGTATTAGATAAGAGGAGTAATGTTGAAAATAGATTGATATGGACCCAGCCTATACCCATGGGTTACCCTGATAAACAAGTTGGTAATGTTATCGGGGAATAAATTCTGGTTACTCTTTTTTTTAACAGTGTGTTTATCCAAATGTATTTATTAATGTTTTTAGTTTACCTGTTTCTATATTTATAAATTAGTGTTGAGTGTGGTGGAATAGTATTATGACTAGGTTGTTCGGGACTAATGGTATAAGAGGCGTAGTTAATGAGGATATGAATTGTGATCTTGCTCTTGGTATTGGTAAAGCATGGGGTACTTTTTTAAAAAAGAGTATAAATCGACCACGTGTTGCTATTGGTACCGATGCTCGTCTTTCTAACTATATGCTTAAAAACGCTGTTTCTGCGGGTTTACTCTCCGCAGGGTGTGATGTGGTTGATGTTGGTCTTGTACCTACTCCCACTCTTCAGTATACTGTAAAGGAGAGAGATTTTGATTCTGGTGTTATAATCACTGCTTCTCATAATCCCCCGCAGTTTAATGGTATTAAGGGTGTCGCTAGTGATGGTACTGAGTTTTCAAAAGATGTTGAGGAGGATATTGAAAAGATTTATTTTGAAAAAAAGTTTAATCTTGTGGGTTGGAGGGATGTAGGTTTTTTTTCAACTTGGAATGGGAGTATTGATCTTTATATAAAAGGTATTCTAAAAGCTGTAGATGTTGAGTTAATTAAAAGTAAACATTTTCATGTTGTACTTGATTGTGGGAACGGCGCTGGTAGTCTGGTTACTCCGCGTCTTTTGAAAGAGTTAGGTTGTAAGGTTACAGAGCTTTACTGTGAACCAGATGGGACATTCCCAGGTCGGAACTCTGAACCACTTCCTGAAAACTTGACGGAGTTGATTAAAACCGTACCTATGATAAATGCTGATGTTGGTGTAGCGCAGGATGGAGATGCAGATCGTGCGATTTTTATCGACGAAAAAGGAAACTATATCTGGGGTGATAAAACACTAGCGCTTGGTGCCAAATATGCAACAAAAAACAGAGATGGCGGTATAGCAGTTACACCTGTTACAACCTCGAGTATGTTTGACGATGTGGTGAAAGAAAACGGTGGAGAAGTTATACGTACAAAGGTTGGTTCACCTATTGTTGCACGTGTGATGATAGAAAAAAAAGCAGTATTTGGTGGAGAAGAAAACGGTGGGTTAATATTTCCAGAGATGCAATACTGCCGGGATTCAGCTATGGCTATAGCAAAAATCTTAGAGATAATGGCAAAAGAAAACAAAACACTTTCAGAGTTAATCAATGAAATACCACAATACGAGGTATATAAAACAAAGATGCCCTGTCCACATGAAAAGAAAGAAATCGTTATGAAAACATTAGCTGAGCAGACAAAGAAAAACAGCGATGTTTTAAAAATAGATGAAACAGATGGAGTAAAACTCTACTTAAAAAATGGATGGGTGCTGATGAGACCTTCAGGTACTGAACCGATTTTCCGTGTTTACTCTGAATCAAAAGATAAAAACACAGCTGAAAACATTGCATTAACCTATAAAAAAATAGTAGAAGATATAATAAATAACACCTAAAAATAATGCACAAAATTTTTCAAAAAATCAAAATCGTCAAGAGAAAAAACTATCCTTGTTTATACATGTGATTTAAGCATAGGAGCAAGTTCAATACCGTTTTTTTCTGAAATATTAAGTACAAACTTTGAACGACCATGAGAAGTACCACGCATTTTAACAATCTGAAACGTACGGATGAGATCACCCCTTCGTTCAACATCCTCAAGGAATATAATACCATCCGCTATAAACTCCTCAATTTCGTACTGTGAGTACTGAAAAACCCTTGGTGGTACTTCAGAGGTTAAAAGAGTAGTACATCTCAAAGCAGCAAGAGAAGAACCCAGTTTAAAAATAAACTCCCGGATCATCTCCCTAGTCTGCAACCTGTAACATAGCGATGTTATAGAATCAATCACTAATCGTTTTGCATCAAGTTCTTTGGAGATATCCCTTATAACCTCAAATAAAATATTAGCCTCCTCAAGATTATATCTCTCAGGGCTAAGACCCAGTCTATCACTGATACTCCAAAGATCAATTATACTGAGCTCCCCTGACTTAATCAATTTTTCATCAAAAAAATCAAAAACATTCTGATGTTTTTTAAGTTTAGGAACAGTCTCAGTAGCAGTAAAAAAAACTCCTTTATCACCTAGTTTTACACCATTACATAGAAACTGCATACAAAGAGTAGTTTTACCAACCCCGCTACCACCAGAAACAAGAATAGTACTACCAACAGGTATACCACCATTAAGCTCAGAATCCAATACGTCTATACCAGTTTTACATCTAGGTTTTTCAACTATCAACTTTTCTCTCACACCACGATCAAGAAAGCAATATGGATTAACTGTTTAAAATTGTTTTTCTTATAAACTATATAGATAAAAAAATAAAGGGTTATCAAAAAGCAACAAATTAATAACACCTTCTTTTATTTAAAGATAAAAAAAAGATAGTAGTTGAGGAAATATAATGATGACTAATGACGAAGAAATATCAAGATATTTAGTACTGATTGAGCAGTATAAAGAGCAGATAAACTCATTAGAAATGCAATCTTCATATGTACAGGCGATGTTAGCTGATTACACCAAAGCGAAAATTACACTACAACAGTTGAGTAAAACAGAAAAAGGATCTGAAATACTAGTACCAATAGGTGGAAGTACTTTTGTCGAAGCTATATCCAAGGGGAACTCTAAAGTATTATTCGACATTGGTCGTGGTATAGTTGCTGAGAAAAACATTGACGATGCTATTGAAAAAATTGATAAAAGAATAGAAGAGTTGCAGAAAACCTATGAAAAAATATTATCGATGATGCAACAGTTGCAGAACGAAATGGAAACAGTTTCTACCAAGGCTCAGAAGTTAATGTATGAAAAAGAAAAATAAACCTAAAGTTTAGGTACAATAATATGTTTAAATTTCTTAAAAAGAAACTTAAAAAATTTGAAGATGAGCTTGAAGCTGAGCTTAAAGCAGAGTTAGAAAAAGAAGAACTTGAAACTAAACCTGCTGAGTTTAAACCTGTAGTTAAAAAAGAACCTGTGGAGAAAGAAAAAATAGTTGAGAAAAACATAGAGAAACCCTTAGAAGAAATCAAACCCCCTATAAAGGAAAAACCTGAAGATATCGAAAAACCTTCAGTTGAAATAGAAAGGAGAGAACAAGAACACTTTGAGTCTCAAGTTAAGGCAGAACAAGTGGTACATGAGAAGGTTGATAGACTTTTAGAGGAAAAAGTAAAACCTGTGGAGATAAAGGTTAAAAGGAAAAGAGCTGATAGAGAAAGACGTAGAAGAAAAGAGGAAATAGACAGGCAGATTGAGAAGAGTATTGAAACAGAGTTAGAACGTACTCTTAGAACTAGGAAGGGTATCGAAGAAGTTGTTAAAACTGAGAAAAAAACCACTCGTGGTATTAGTGAGGAAAAACTTGATGAGTTGCTATGGAATCTTGAGGTTGGTCTTCTAGAGTCTGATGTAGCATATTCTGTGATAGAATCGATAAAAAAAGATATCAAGGAAGAACTTAAACATGCATCTTTTGAACGTGGTAAAGTTGGTGAGATTGTTGAGAGTGTATTGAGGAATGCTATTGCCCATGTTTTGAAATCGAGTGATCTTGATTTCATGGAGTTTATTGAAAAAAGTGAGAAACCTGTTGTTATAATGTTTGTGGGTGTTAACGGGAGTGGTAAGACTCTTGCTATTGCTAAGATCGCTAACATGCTTAAAAAACATGGTAAGTCTTGTGTTATGGCTGCTGGTGATACTTTCCGTGCAGGTGCTATCGAACAATTGAGTATCCATGCTGAGAAAATTGGTGTTAAAATCATTAAACATGGTCCTGGTGCAGATCCAGCAGCTGTAGCTTTTGATGCCATAGAGCATGCAAAGGCTAAACATAAGGATGTAGTATTATTGGATACCGCTGGAAGGATGCAGACTAATGTTAACCTTATGGATGAAATGGCTAAGATTAAACGTGTGGCGAAACCTGATCTTATTATCTTCGTTGGTGACGCCCTTGCTGGTAATGATGCTGTTGAACAAGCCAAACGTTTTAATGAGGTAGTAGGTATTGATGGTGTTATCCTCACAAAGGTTGATACTGATGCGAAAGGAGGCAGCGCGCTTTCTGTTGCCTATACTATTGGTAAACCTCTCTTATTCATCGGTGTCGGTCAGGGATACGATGATCAGATTTCTTTTGACCCAGAATGGATGATCAAAAACATTTTTGGAGAATAAAGAATAAATCATTTTTTATTTTTTTCATTTCACTATTTTTCATTCAATTTTAATTCGAAAAAAATTGTTTTAAAAAGAAAAAATTATATATTAATATAAACATAATTTATATTTATTAGAGATAAAATAATCTTTGATTTGAAAGGTGTTAAAAAAATGAGGATAAACGTCATCATAATTTTAACAATACTTGTACTAGGTGCTTGTGTTACTTCAGCTGAAAAGATAGATGCTTTACGTTTTCAACAAAATAATGAAAAGGTTACACATGAAACAGAGATGAGATCCTATGAGTATGATAAAACCAACTTGCTTTATGGACGTACAATGGTAAACCTAATTCAACAACTTGATGAACAACTAATGGCCATGTATTTAGAAAATCTTACAGCAATTGGACCAAGAACTACTGGAACATCAGGATGCGATAAAGCTGCAGAATATCTCTACAACCAATTTGCTTCAATGAATCTATCAGTTAGATACCATATGTGGGAACATGATGCTTTATCTGGGAAAAATGTAGAAGCAACATTAAATGGCACCAATAAATCCACTGATGAAATATACATTATTTGTGGTCATTATGATAGTGTTCCAGAATGCGTTGGTGCAGATGATAATGGAGCAGGAACTGTTTCAGTTATATCTATCGCAAAAATACTAAGTCAATACAAATTTGATCATACTATTA
>QMTJ01000023.1 GCA_003651045.1 Thermoplasmata archaeon
AAAATATTCAAAGAAATGTATGGAAAAGAACCCACGATAGAAGCAATACATGCTGGGCTTGAAACAGGAATAATTGGTGAAAAATTCCCAGGTATGGACATGATAAGTATAGGTCCAACTATTAAATACCCACACTCACCAGAAGAACAAGTACATATTAGTACTGTAGAGAAAACATATAAATACGTACTCAGAATCCTAGAAGAGATCAAATAGAAGAAAAAGAGGAAAAGCAGATTCTTCTACCTCTCTCTTATTTTTTAATTAAATATTAACTAAGGAAGTAAAATATTTCATAAACATAAAAAATTACAAGAGGACAATAAGCTTAGCTTGTTTCCAATAACCATTTCCAAACCGGTTTAATGATGATTTTTTTCTTATTTATCGTGAGTTCTCCCTCCTGGTCTGAGGTGAGGAGTAAACCCTCTTTAAGCTTATACATCTGAAGTGCTTCAAGTAAACCATTAATCTCTCTATCTTTATTCTCTTGTAAATTGTACGTTACTTGAATAGCCTCGACAATTGGGATGCTTTTTCTAATCACAAAATCACATTCATATTTCTCTTTATGAAAATAAATTTCTTTATTAAGTCGTTTAAGATGTAAAAACACAACATTTTCTAACATTCTACCGATATCATCACTTGCTCTAAAGCCTAGAATCTTTGCCATTCCTGTATCAATAAAATAGACTTTTTTATTATAGTAGATTTGTTTTTTTAGAGAACGGTTGTACCGTGATATTAAAAAGGTAAGATAGCTGTTTTCTAAATATTCAAAATATTCCTTGATTGTTGTTGCACTTGTCAATTGCGTAAGTTTTCGTAAACTATTGAAGCTGATTTCTTTTCCAATATTACTAACAGCATAGTAAACGACTTCTTTTATTGTCTTTTCATTAGTAAGATTATACCTGGTTATAATGTCTCTATATAGTATGTTTTCATACACAAATTTCAGATATTCTTCCTTTCCAGTTTGTAAATATTCTGGAAAACCTCCTTTTTCTAAATATTCATTAAAAAATTTCTTTAGAATACCTCTTTGTTCTGTTGTGAGTTTATTAAGTGATCCAAAAGAATGCTGTTTAAATTGTAAAAATTCTCTGAAAGAAAAAGGGTATAATGAAAAAGTAATATGTCTCCCGGTAAGATGCGTACCTAGTTCTTTACTGAGCATACTTGCATTCGAACCAGTGACATAAATTTTTTTACCAGCGTCATGAAGTCTCCGAACAAATCTCTCCCAGCTTTTGATATTTTGGATTTCGTCAAAAAGAAACACGTCTTTATTTCCAAATAGTTCAATTAGGCTTTCATGTAGTGATTGAAAATCGTCAACAGTAAATTGCACGAAACGTTCATCATCAAAATTTACGTAGTAACTATTTTTGAGAAACTTTGATCTCATCTGATGTAATAGTGTTGATTTTCCAGATCTTCTGATACCAGAAACAATAACAATAAAAGGTGTCTGATGAAAATTCTGTATATATGAGGTTAATTCACGTGGAATCATTGTCTTGATATCTTTAACTTGGTTCTGCTCTATTAGAAGTTGTTTTAATTTTTCTTTGTCCATGTTTATATGTTAACATTAAATCATTTATAAATATTTGGTTTAATAAACCAAATTTATTTAAAATTATTTGGTTTAATAGTTCAAAATTATACTGTTTTGTATTAGGTATTATTAAACCCGTGTCTCATAAAAGAACTAAGATATATACAGGATAAAAGATTAAATGTCCAGATGACCTAAATAATTTTATCTATTTTCTTTAAATCATAAAGTTTTACACTTGTTACATTATTAAACATCTCTTCCAATCTACTTGTAAAACCAGACTTGGAAAAAAGAATGAATTCCTCTTTTCTTATATCGTTTTTCCATTTTATTTCTTTAGATTTTCTTTTAAGATTTTCTAGAACATCTATATCTACTTTTTTATTTGTCCATTTACATTCTCCAAATACTATAATATTTTTCTCTTCATTTAAACCAACGATATCAATTTCAATGTCTTTATGCCACCATCTACCAATCTTTACAATAGATGTATCAATTTTCCTAAGGGCTTGTCTACAAACTTGTTCAAAAACAGATGCATAATGTTTTTGAAGTTTTTCAGAAATATTTCTTAGCAATATATCTTGTTTATCTTCTTCAATTAGGCTTTTATATGGATAGATAAATTCAAACCAGAAATCATAGTAATTATCTGATAAATAATAAAACGCATTTCTACTTTCTTTTCTTTGTGTAACTGGAAATTCTTTTCTTATTATACGTAGTTCAATAAGGTTATTAAGATATTGAGATGCTAATGATTTACTTAAACCTGTTCTATTACATATCTCACCATATTTGGTGTTCCCCTCTGAAATTGCTTGAAGAATAGAAAAATAATTTCTTGGTTCTCTAAACTCTTGTCGTAGTAGATTCTCAGCTTCTTCATAAAGGTATTCACCTTTTTTAAAAATCTTGTTTTTCAGATTCCAGATAGGTGTTTTTTTATTGTCCATTTTGTTTAAATAATCAGGTATACCGTCTAAAAAGGAAAAAAATTGAAGTCTCTCTTCAAAAGAACTCGTTGGAAAAAAGTATTTTAAAATATTGAATTTAAAAGGTTCAAGTTTCCACTGTCCTGTTCTCCGACCATATAATGGGCTTTTATAACCTAGAACTTGTGTTTCCATCATTCCAATTGATGATCCACAGAGGATTAAGAAAATATTTTTATCTTTTAGTGTTTCATCCCATATATATTGAAAAATTGATGGTATTGCTTTGTTTTCTTCGATTAAATACGGAAATTCATCTATTACAAGTATGACAGGTGTTTTTGTTTTTTTAGTGAATTCTGTAAAAAGATCTTCCCATCCTTTAAACTGTATTTTCTTGAAAGTTGTATCTCCTAAGAAATCACCCATAAGTTTTTGTAAGTCATGAATATTTTCTTTTTCAGGTTTTGTTCCTGCTAGAAAATAAACATGTGGTTTGTTTTTTAAAAATTGTTTAATTAATTCTGTTTTCCCGGTTCGTCTCCTTCCATAAAGAATTAAAAAACCGTTTTGTGCATTTTTATATGTTTTTTCAAGCCATTTTAATTCTTTCTCCCTATCAACAAATTGTTTAAACATGATTATCATAATTTTGTTTAAACTTATAAATTTTTTGTTTTGTAATTGAAATCATTTTTGACAAAAAACCTTACTAAAACACTGTATGCAACGAGATAAGGTTTTGAAATATGCTAAAAATATGTTAGTCTAAACATTTAAGTTAACGCCGAGGGGGAGATTTGAACTCCCGAGAGACAATAGTCTCACGAGCTCTCCAGGCTCGCGCCGTTCCGGGCTGGGCCACCTCGGCAAAACAAAAAAAACATTAAGGGTGAAATACAGGGTGTTGTTTTAAGTTTTTTTCCAGATAGAAGGATATGTACCTTTTTTCATTAAAACTCTTTCGGGACTAGCGCAGATGCCTTTATCTTTTTGAATAATCTCCTCTGTCGACATGAGAGTGCTCATCAATGCAACTCCTTCTCCTTTTAGTGTTAAAACTGCTACAAGATCTCCCTTTTTAATATCTGAATCAACTTCTACTACACCAGGTAACGCGAGATTTGCACCATGACAGAGTGCATCTACTGCCGAGTCTCTAATGATTATCTTTGGAAGATGATCTAACATATACTCCATAGGATGAATAATCTCCCGTATAAATGACTCATCATCTTCTTCTTTCCAGAAAACAACTGCATCTTTTACATCCTGTAAAATAACAGAATCATCCTCCTTGAGATGCCCTACACGAGTTCGCCGCAGCTCAGATAGATGAGCACCAGATTTTAGTTTTTTACCAATATCAACACATAATGTTCTAATATATGTACCAGATTCACACCCAACACGGAACAACACATCACGACCTATTATTTGAATAACCTCCAAGTAATATATCCTCCTCTTCCGTCTAACTCGTTTAACCGCGGAACGTAACGGTGGAATCTGATAAATCTCACCAACAAAACCTTTACAAACACTAATAATCTTTTTTTCATCAACATCCTTATGAAGCCTCATCACACCAACATATTCCTTACCAGCCAGTAGTAAAACCTGTAAAACCTTAGTCGCCTCACCCACAGCAATAGGAAGTACACCTGTTGCATTAGGATCAAGAGTACCACCGTGACCAACCTTATCCACCCTTAATATCTCTTTAACCCAGGCATCTACTTGATGAGAAGTAGGACCACAAGGTTTATCCAAATTAATAAAACCACTAGATAAAAGCTCCATCACACTACGTTCACCTGGTGGTTTACCATAATTAGGATTAGTTCTAACCTGGACTTTAATAAGACGTTTACGCACAATATCAGAGGGTAACAGATATTCCTTATTATCAACCATAAAACAAACCCGGTAGTGGTACTGCAAATAAAAAAACTATTATAAAAAATGTTTATCTCTCATTTTCTTTAAAATAACATCTATAACCCCCTTAGGTGATAGATTAGTAGAGTCTACAACGACGTCATAAATAGAAGTATCCTTTAAATCAATATCATAATATTTCTTGTAACGCAACATCTCACTCTTTTCTCTTTCAACTATCTCCTTTTTCCTCTCTTCTACAGTGCCACCCTCACGTTTGACAATCCTTTTTGCTCTAACATCAATATCAGCATCAATTAAGATTTTAAAAGCAGGTATATTATTACGATGAGCAAGCCAACCTGCGAGACGTCCTTCTAGTATAACATCGCCTTCTTTCAATATTTCAATCTGACGATTATCAAGTTTTTCATCTATCTCCCGGTGTTTCTCGCAATATCTTCCAAAATCCTGCAGAGACATCCCATACTGCCTCGCCATTTCACGGAAAACTTTACCAGAATACACATATTTTAAACCTATTTTTTCTTTCAAAAGCTTTGCAACTGTTGTTTTACCACTACCAGGTGTTCCGCTTACTGTAATTGTAACCATTTCACACCCATTCAAACTATTAATTTTCATTTAAAAGAAAAATTCTTTTTTCATCTCGATGAAGGTTTTATTTTTGCTTTAACGTTTTTCCACCAATTTGACCAGCTAATATATTTCAAACCCTGCCTTATAACTTGGCCAACTATCGTTGAAAAAATTAAATACAGCCAAAGCCACGCCTGCATTAAAAAGGGTTTACTAAAAAACGAGACACTATTGGCCCAAGGAAGAGTGAAATAATAATGTGACAAACCCGATAAGAAAGTTTTAAGCCACATAAAAATAGGCCATATGAATATAATCAGAAACAACATTGGTTTCATCGTACCACTAGATACCTCAGTCTGTTTTTTCATGATCTCTGGTTGCATCTTCATCAATTTTTTAACCCTGTTTGTGTTACCTTCTTTCTGTGCTTTTGCAATCTCCTGTTGAAACACCCTGGATATCTCTTGTGATTCACCCATTTTAATCCAGTCAGTAAAGAAATTTGTAAAAAGAGAAGAAAGACATACTACTATTAAACCTGAAAAAAACAATGTCAACATAGGGTATCTTCCATTGAAACCGATAAGTGGTTCTAATACTAAACCAAAATAGTAACCAAGTATTGGGCCAAAAGTAGGCATTATA
Organism: Thermoplasmata archaeon; assembly: GCA_003651045.1. Classification (GTDB taxonomy): domain Archaea; phylum Thermoplasmatota; class E2; order DHVEG-1; family DHVEG-1; genus B24-G9. The sequence continues at coordinate 5,638 of QMTJ01000023.1, forward strand.
AAAAATATTAACATCATGAAAATCATTAACATTAAAAGATTACTGCTGCCTTGTTGTCCTTTGTCATCCAATATTTTTTTCATAAATCATCACAAATTATCACAGTAAATAAGTATTTTTTATTTTAATACTGGTGCTACTTGTTGTACAGCAACGTCTAATGCATTATCATGGTTAAAAACTATTTTAACAGTAGCACCACTGAGTGCTGCATAGGCCATAGCTGCTGCACGGTTTATCATTTGATGCTCGTTTATTTGTTCAACTGTATCAGGGTCACGGTTTCGTGTTGGATCATTCTTACGGCGGTTGTATATTTCTTCTGGATCTGCTTCAACTATTACTATGGTTTTGGGTTGTAGTTTTTTTATAACCCATTCTGGTAAACCAGGCATGTACCCTTGTGGTGTTTTTACTGTACAATGTGTATCAAGTATTACATCGCCCATGTTTGCTACTTTTTCAGCGGTTTTTATCTGCAGTTCTTTTTGTTGATCTAGTGTTAGTTTACGCATTTCATCTCGATCTTTTGCAACTCCTATCTCCTTTGCGATTTCAATCATTACTGTTCCAAATGTTACAAACTGTATGTTCATTCCTTCTGCTGCTTTTTTCATAACCGTGGTTTTCCCAACTCCGGGTATACCTGTTACTACGATAACACTCATTTTTTTAACTCCTCTTTCTCTCCTTCAAGTTTTTTTAAGGTTTTTTTATTCTTTTCCAAAGAATCCTCTTAGTACAGGATGCATTTCCATGGCTTGTTCTTTTGCTATGTCTTCATATAAACGTATGAGTATACCTACGGTTAGTAGTAACCCTGTTCCTCTCACGTTTCCTACTGTCCCTATACAGTCTGCGAAACCAGCTAATGCTCCTACAGCAGCTCCACCTATGACTGTTACCACGGGTATGTATCTTTCTAGGACTCTTTTTAGTACCCTAGGATCTCGTCTGAAACCTGGTATCTGCATACCGCTTCTCTGTATCTGACGTGCAACAGCAGCGGGTCCCATATCTGTTGTTTCAATCCAAAACTTCGCGAAGAGTACTGATCCACCGATTAGTACTGCTAAATATACTATTATTTTTAAAGCAAACTGTAGGGAGCTATGTCCACCGTATCCTCCGCTTAGTATTGGGATAAGCCAACTATTTAGTCCTCCTGGGTTTGAAAGATACCATGCACCTCCACCAATTGCATGTGTAGCTAATAACTGCCCAGTAGAGGGATCAACTGGGTATGTTCCAATCCACCATTGATGACCTAATAATGGTAGATCTGACTGATATAACAATAGAGAGAACATGTTAATGTTAGCAAGTAAAGCACTCATGAGGATAACTGGAATATTTGAAGCATAAATCAAACGTATAGGATACCGTCCACGTGCACCACGGACACGTCCATGAGCCAATGGGAGTTCTATACGTGATGACTCGGCATATACAACAAACAAGAATATAGTAATAGTTCCCAACAAGGGTACCAGAGCATTCTGATAGTTGATACCGGTGCTACCTAAGAAGATAGTTTGATAACCCCAGCTTGTTAAATCACCGAGATCCATATGTGTAACCATATAAACCGTGCCAGGTATACAACCCGCTGGGGGGTTACTAAGACTTAACTCCCCTCCACCAACGGGTAACCAGTTGAAGAGACCAGTGAACACTGACTGTGAAACACCAGCTGCGATAAACAGAGAAATACCGCTACCGATACCCCACTTGGAAATGAGTTCATCCATGAAAAACACAAGCAACGCACCGATTACTAGTTGAATAACTATTATCGCACTAGCCCAATTACTACCAACCATGCCAACAAGTGCATCATTCGGCCGGAGATAACCAAATATCTGAGGTATAGCCTCTACAAAAATCATTATAATAACAAGTATCTTCTGAAAACCCTGATAAATAGCTTTATCCTCCTTCTTAGTAAGATCAAGTTTTATAATTTTTGCACCAACAAACAATTGAAGGATAATAGATGCTGTAACAATAGGACCTATACCTAGATGCATAACTGAACCAGATGCACCAGCCATGATAAACCGGTAATCCTCAAACATATCAAGCGTACGTTTCTGAAGCCCATAGATCATTACATTAGTAAGAACGTAATAAAGAACTAGACACAAAATAGTCCACATCAACTTGGTTCTAAAATTAACATGCCCCTCTGGCCTAGAAACAGCAGGCCAACGTTCAATAAGTGGTTTAAAGGCAAATAATTTACTCTTTTTTTCCTCAGCCATCTTTTCAAACCCGAGATTACAAATTTAACTATTTTTTAAAGTTTCTTCATTCAACCCCTTCTCTTCTCTAGAATCCACGTCAACATCTTCCTTAGTTTTCTCATGTAATAATATTACTTCTCCACCTTTGGCTTCAACTTTTTTTATAGCCTTCTCAGAAGCACTACCTACCTTAATTTTAAGTTTACTATTTAAACTACCACCACCGAGTAACTTATCAAAACCTTCTTTCTCGAGATCAACAGCGTTTTTACCAGGGAACAATGCTTCAAGTTGACCAACGTTAACAGTTTTAACTTTTTTTACAATACTCTGTGGTCTTTTAAAACCATGTCTTCCAAAATGATTCGGCATATATTTTATCATATGCATCCATTTATGTTTAAGCAAACCCGCGTTTCCTCTACCACCACGTAACCCTGCACCACGGCCACCTTTTTTACCACGGCCATGAGTCGCAGATCCTCTGAATTTCTTAGTCTTCTGTTTCGCCACTTCAATCACTTCTCCCTTTGTTTCTTTTCTTTAACAAATAGGTCAAAGGCAGATAAAGTAATATATTATTATACTTTCGGATAATAATCAAACCGTTTTTTGTTTTTCTATAACTCCTATATTTTATTAGTACCACTATTCTTGTGAACCTGGATTAAAAACATATTTAATTACTTTTTTGTAATAATCCTTAACAACGTTACATCAAAGTTTTTCATTTTTTTTTCATGAAACTCTAAAGTTTTTTTCATACGGAAAACATATTCCTTTGAAAAAACAATCTCCCCCTTCAGAGATTTTATCATCTTCTGTATAAAAGGAATTGTTTTTGAAAGATGAAGAGAATAAATCACATCCGCTAGTTGAAAACCCTTCTCAATAAAAACTCTATCACCACGAATGTTACTTTTTTGCGCACCGAAAGGCGGGTTCATAATAACGGTGTCACATTCAAAATCAACATCTTCAACATTTTTTACAAAAAAATCTATTTTTAATTTGTTTTCTTCAGCGAATCTTTTAGCCTGTTTAATTGCTTTTTCATCAATGTCAACACCTATTACTTTTTTTGCACCTAATAGATACGAAGCAAATGAGAATATACCTGTTCCACATCCAAGATCAAGTACAATTTTACCTTTTATATCACCAAACTGGGCAGCATTAAAAACTATATCAGAAGCGACTTCAGCTGGTGTAACATATTGTTCTAGGGTAGGGTTTGGTTTTTCAAAACCTGGTACATTTTGTAGGAATATTTCTAACTTCTTTTTTTTCATAGTTTTTTTGTAGGCAAAAATTTTATTTGTACTTATTAGTTTCGATGGTTTCACATTAATGGTTGGGCTTGTAGATCAGACTGGAAGATCGCCTCCTTGGCATGGAGGAGGCCTCGGGTTCAAATCCCGACAAGTCCATATCCCTTTACAGGAGGAGATTCTTTTAAGAGAGGCTTTTTTTCTTCATCTCTCGGATTTAACCAAAATAAAGGATTTTTAGGTGGTTGAAAGACTGGTTTTAATAAAAAACCATAAATTTTTTTGATATATATTCAATATAAAATAGAGATATACGTAGCTTAGAAATGAATATACCGCAAAGTAATTCCTTGTATTCAAGTTTTTATTACAAAAAATGATGATTTAATTTTGAAAAAATAATAATAAAATTTATATACAAAAATCTTAAATATGGGGTTCTGTGTTATTATTCTCGCTATATATAATTTATTAAGAGTATGATTAATATGATGCGGACTAAAGTTGTTAATGACTCTACTGATTTAATACCGCTGTTAAGAGCTTTTGATACTAAAGTGAAAAAAGAAGTTTTTAATGAACTCCTTGTGGAATGGAAGCCTATGAGTGAGATAATAGAGAAGTATGGGGAGGAGGGTGCTGAGGCACTTGAGTATTTTGATAAAATGAAACTTGTTGAAACTAAATGGACTACACCTGAGGAGGGGATTAATGGTAAGC
>QMTJ01000024.1 GCA_003651045.1 Thermoplasmata archaeon
GGCAACTCATCTATGTATTCAATAATCCGAGGATATTTATAAGGTGCAGTTGTCTTTTTTACATGATCCTGCAGTTCCTTCGTAAGTGTTTCAGAGGGTTTATATCCCTTGGCAAGTACAACAAACGCCTTCACCACAGTCCCTCTAATACCATTGGGATCTGGAACACCAACAACAGCACATTCAGCAACTGCTGGATGCTCAAGGAGAGCAGATTCAACTTCAAATGGACCGATGCGATACCCTGAGGATTTTATAACATCATCATCTCTCCCAACAAACCAGAAATACCCATCCTCATCTTTATAACCTCTATCACCAGTATAATAGTAATCACCACGGAATGATTTTTTCATGATTTCTTCATCCTTCCAGTACTCTTTGAAAAGACCGGGTGGTCGACCATTACCAAGATAGAGTGCGATGTTTCCCTCCTCATTAGGCCCAAGTTCGTTCCCATTATCATCAACGATACGTACATCATGACCTGGTGTAGGTTTACCTACAGAACCATACTTAATAGGCATAAACGGGTAATTAGAAAGCACACATACTGTCTCAGTCTGACCATAAAAATCATATATTTCAAGCCCGAATGCTTCCTTCCATACACGTATAACCTCAGGATTCAAAGGTTCACCAGCACTCATACAATGACGAAGCTTTAGGTTATATTTTGAAAGATCCAGCTGAATAAGCATACGATAAACTGTTGGAGGAGCACAAAACGTTGTAACACCGTATTTCTCCATAGCACGAAGTAATCCATCAGGGTCAAAACGACCAGGTGTCTCCCATTGAATAATCGCTGCACCTACTATCATCTGACCAAAAAGTTTACCCCAGGCTGCCTTCGCCCAACCAGTTTCAGAGACAGTCCAATGAAGATCACATTTAGTAAGAGCCTGAGCAAAACGTGCAGTAACCTCATGACCAAGCGGATAACTATGCGTATGAAGCACCATCTTAGGATGACCCGTAGTACCAGACGTGAAATAAATAAGCATAGGATCAGAGGATTTAGTCTTACCAATCTCACTCTGACTTAACTCACGAGAACTTTTACTCATTTCTTCATCAAAATTATACCATCCCTCTCTTTTACCATCAACCAACATAAAATGTTTCAAAGACGGGCATTTATCTTTTATAAGCTCTACACTCTCAGCATGATCCATATCGGTCAGAACCATGCAAGCCTCAGCACGGTTAATACGATACTCTATATCTTTAGAAGTCAACAAAACCGTACCAGGCATAGGTATAACACCGAGCTTAAACATACCAATAAGAGCTACATACCATTCAGGAATACTCTGCAGAATTACCAATACTCTATCGCCTTTTTTTACACCAATTCTCCTAAGAACATTAGCAAACTGATTAGACTGAACTTTGAGATCATAAAAAGTATGATAACGATCCCTCCTACCTGTTCTATCAATCGAAATCAAAGCAAGTTTAGTACGATCCTCAGCCCATTGATCCACAACATCAAAACCAAAATTATAATACTCAGGAACATTCCATTTAAAATTCTTATACATTAACTCATATCTATCTTTCTTCTTTAAAGAACCATCACATTTTTTACTCAACATTTTCATCCTCCTATTCTCGTCTTATTTCCATTTTATTTTTAACTTCATATCACCCCAAAGATCTATTCTCTCACAAAAGGGTTAAATCTTTTTTCGTCTCCAATTGTAGTAGGTGGACCATGACCCGTATAAACTATAGTGTCATCTGATAAAGTATATAGGCGGTTTTTAATGGATTCTGATAACTCTTCAAATGATCCCATACGGAAATCAGTTCTTCCAATGCTGCCCTGAAATAAGGTGTCACCGCAGAACACCATATTATTATAGAGGAAACTCACGCCACCTGGGGAATGACCTGGGGTATGAATAACCTTTAACTCAAAACCATCAACAGATATTATATCTCCATCTTCAATGAATCCATCTGGTTCAGGTGGCTGTTTAATTATAACCCCCCATCTACAAGCTGAGGATTCTGCATCTTTTATGAAAACATAGTCGTTTCTATGAGCGAGAAACTCTGCTTCTGTTTCTTTTTTTATTGTTGATACTGCGCCTACATGATCAAAATGACCATGTGTAACAAGAATGTATTTTATCTTTATACCTATCTGTTTAATTCTTTTAAGTATCTTCTGTGCATCATCACCTGGGTCAATAACAACACCTTCTTTTGTACTATCATCCCATACTAGATAGCAGTTTGAAAATAACGGACCAACAACTATCCGCTCTACTTTCACATTATTAGTTTTCATCATCTGGGATCCGGTGGTGGTAATATTTAATTTATATAAAAGTTCTATCTCAAATTTTTAGTAAAATAGGTGATGTATTAGGATCTAATCGTATATAAACAATATTTTATTATATAAAACTAGTTATTCCTGCTGTCTATCCAAGTCTTTAGTGGAGGAAATAATAGATGGATTTTAGCTGGACAGATGAACAAATGCTTTGGAGAAAAACGGTACATGATTTTGCTCAGAAAAAAATAAAACCAAGAGTACGGGAAATTGATAGTAATAAAAAGATTCCTAAAGAGATCATTAGAGATATGGCAAAACTGGGTTTATTAGCACCTACTGTACCGCAAGAATATGGTGGTAGTGGGGTTGATTGGACTATGGCTTGTATAGCAGCAGAGGAACTTGGACGTGCAGATATTAGTCTAGCTATACCTGTTCTTTATTTGGTTGAAACAGCATGGGGATATATACTTAGTAGATATGGAACCAATAGGGTGAAAGAGGAATATCTTCCTAAGGTGACATCTGGTGATGCATTCTGCGGTATAGCTGTTACAGAACCAACTGGTGGCTCTGATATAGTAGGTGCCGTTAGTACAGAAGCAGTAAAAAAAGGGAATAACTGGGTTTTAAATGGCGAGAAAATGTTCATAAGTGGTGTCGCTGAGTCAAACAAGTGGGGTGGTGTACATCTTACTTTGGCTAGAACTGATTCATCTCTAGGATATAAGGGTTTTTCTTTTTTTGCTGTCCCGTTGAAGGATAATCCTGGAATAACTGTAACTTTATTAGAGGACATGGGGCGTATGGGTATATCCACTGGTGGTTTTGTTATGAAGGATGTTAACCTTTTAGGGGATTATTTAATTGGTGAGGTTAATAGAGGTTTTTATTATGCTATGGAGGGTTTTTCTGCAGCACGGGTACTCATTGGTGCTACATGTGTAGGAGCTGCAGAAGCAGCGTTGGAGTTTGGTATAGAGCATATAAAAACACGTAAAGCATTTGGACGATCTTTAGCGAGTTATGAGGGTATACAGTTTCCATTAGCAGAACATTATATTAATATAGAAGCTACTAAGCTTTTAACCTATAGAGCTGCTTGGGTAATGGATAAAATGTACAGGGAGAACAAATTCACTCATCATGATGTCGCTATTGCTGCAGCGATTAGTAAACTTCGTGCTCCTATCCATGCTTTTGAAGTGATGAATGAGGTAGCTGATTGGCTTGGTGCTGCAGGTTATACAAAAGAATACCCTATTGAGATGGGAATCCGTGGTGTTAGATCCTACTCTATTGGAGCTGAGGGTACAATGAATATTATGAGAATTATCATTGCTAGGGAGCTACTGGGGAGAGAGTTTCTACCGTATAATAAGTGATTAATTAGTTTTTTTAACTGCCAGGTTTGAAGAGAAAAATATTACAATTGATGATGTTAGTAGGATAAACTATTTTTATAGGCCTATTTGTTTTGCTATAACCATTCTTTGAACCTCAGATGTGCCTTCTCCTATTTCACAGAGTTTTATATCTCTAAAGTATCGTTCCACAGGGTATTCTCTGGTATAGCCGTATCCTCCAAAGATCTGAATAGCTTCTCTAGTGGCACGCATAGCCATCTCAGATGCAAAAAGTTTAGCCATGGATGCTTCTTTAGTAAATCTAACATTTTGATCTTCTAAATAGGCGGCACGATAAACTAGTAAACGAGCAGCATCAATCTCAGTAGCCATATTAACAATTTTCCACTGAACTGCTTGGAATTTACTAATCGGTCGACCAAACTGTTGACGTTGCTTAGCATACTCAATACATTCCTCAAGAGCACCACGTGCTATCCCAACAGACATTGCACCAATAGCAGTACGACCACGATCTAGAATATTCATAGCGCCGATAAAACCCATGTTTTTCTCCCCAAGAAGGTTTTCCTTAGGAATACGACAATCTTCAAATATGAGTTCAGCTGTATGACTACCACGTAAACCAAGTTTATCCTCAAGTTGCCCTACCTTAAAACCAGGTGTATCCTTCTCAACAATAAACGCACTAATACCTTTAGCACCCTTTGTTTTATCAGTTTTAGCCATAACAGTAACAACCTCAGCTATATCACCACTAGTGATAAACTGTTTTGTACCATTTATCACCCATTCATCACCATCTAAAACAGCAGTTGTTTGAATAGAAGCAGCATCAGAACCAGCATTAGGCTCAGTAAGAGCCCAAGAGGCAAAGGCCTCTCCACTCGTAAGTCTCGGAAGATATTTTTTACGTTGCTCCTCACTCCCGTGTTCATAAATATGACCTATACCAAGGGAGTTATGAGCCTCAATAGTGAGACCAGTAGAACCACATACACGAGAAATCTCCTCAAGAGCAATCATATAACTAACACGATCAATACCAGCACCACCATACTCCTGCGGCACAGTCATACCCATAAGACCCATTTTACCCATTTTCTTATAAAGCTCCCATGGGAAATATTCCTCTTTATCAATCTTATCCGATATAGGTTTTAACTCTCTCTCACAGAATTCCCTAATTGTTTTTTGAAAAAGTTTTTGCTCCTCAGATAAACTAAAATCCAACTTAAATCACCACACCCGTGATAAATTAATACTTCAAAAAACTTTATGTTTAAAAACAAAAAAGTTTATTTCAATATTTTACCTGTTTCCATATACCAGAGATACAAATCCAACTCAGCTAAAGTAAGATTTGTATGTTCCGCAATTTTCTTGAGAAGCTCTTCAATTTCTATATATTTCTCCTTTGAAACAAACTGAGGTTTCTCAATTAAACCATAACTCTCAAGGATATCAACAATATGAAAATCTATTATTGCAAAGTCATCAAACCCAATGTTACGTAGGAAATGACTTGCTTCTTTGTATCCCAATCCTTTTACATTCTTTACCAACCACTCTCGAATTGCTTTCTTACTATAATGTTGAATTATTGTTTCTAATTGACTCTTAACTTTCCTTGACTCCACTATATACTCTGCTCTTGTATTTGGAAACCTATGACCATACTCTGCTAGTTTTTTTGATAGTTCTTCTTTGGAGTCTGTAAAAAAACAATCGCTTAGTTCTTCCTGCATTTTTATACTTTTTTCAGCGTTAAAATTAGCTGTTAAAATACAAAAACATAATTCTTTAAAAAGTTCTTTATTTGATTTTTTGTTAAAATTTTTGAATTCTTTTATTTTATTATTTACTGTTCTAGATATCTCACTTTTTTTAAGTGTTTCAATTTTATTGATTAAATCCTTTACTTTTTTTTCATTACTTATAAGCTGTGGAGTCATGTATATTATCCTATTTTTTAGTATGATATATTTTTTTTAAATAAATTGATTTTCTTTATTTCCAAAAAAAGAGTAGAAAAGGGGTGCTTAAAAAGTCATCGGATGGGATTTTTTTAAAAAATGAGGAGAGGAGGAAAGGATGGGATGCGAGATTTATATTCTCCGATGAATTTTTTTGCACCCCGTATAATGAGTTTACTCTAATCTAAACTATATTTTTGTACCCCCTGTTAATATAGTTAATAATAGATGTTTTTATAGCATTCCCTCAATTAATTAACAATTGTTAATATGCATCGTGTATTTAAAAGTTTTGCCTCTTTCAGTAGTTCCGAAAGTGCTCTAAAATGAGGGAATTTCGGGATAGAAACTGTGTATAAATAGATTTTGATAGGGAGAAAATCAGAAGTCTCTATCTGTTGAAGGTAAAAAATAGGTGATTTTCACTAAAAATAGAGAATATATAACTATTATAAACTAAGAAGCAAAGAGAATAAAAGAACAACAAACGACTCAGCGTCATACTTTCAGATTTCAAAAAAAATGGTTGGCTTGAAGTTGAGCTTCATCCTGAATCTTCAAGAAAAAGGATTTATAAATTAAAATCTCCAGAAATTGCTATGCAAGAAATAGCTGAAAATTAATGAGTATATATGATCCCAAAATAACAAATCGAATAACATTATGATCATAATGTACGGTAAATATCAATTCACGTTTCTTTTTCACAGTTTTATCCAATTAATGAAGTATTATTTATCTGACATAGATGGTAATATTCTTCACATGCATCAAATAGTTAATAAATGTAATAATAGAGCTGCAACCCCTAAAATAAATAATGTTGTAGGGAAATAGCTAATCGCAACATTGGTTGCTACCTCTTCACCATATTTATCATATTTAATATCAGCAGATTTGACTAACCGTTTTTCAAGATAATAATCAATATACACGGGGAATATAGATATTACAAGCAACCAAGGCTCTGAAAATGAAAGATATAAAGCAATACTTAGTGGAAGAATCCAAAAAACTAAACTCTTAACCGTTCCTCTAAAATACTGAAACATGAAGAATACACCAATGAGTAAAAGAACAATTTGAACATAACTAAACCCAGCTATTACAGAAGTTGAGATCAGCATCACCATTGGCTTTGTCGAAAAACAGTAGAATGCAAAGGTAACAAGTATTCCACAACTAAAAAATAAGAGAGGAACTTCAACAGGAACCTTTCTAAAAGAAAGATATGTAGCAGGATAGTCCCATGCCCGTTTAGATATCCCTTTGTATTCTACAAAAAAATCAATAACCATTGCAATCAATCCAGTTAACAAAGAAGCTGTTAAGTATAACGGTTCCTGAAACATAATAAAAAATGCGATTAAAGCGACAAAACCAGCGACTATTGAAAGAAATCTTATGCGATTTCTTATAGCGATCTCCATACATCGCGGGATATCCAAATTAAAAATCTTGTTTTTAAAATCTTCAATGTAATTTTTTGTTTGCTTTATTTTATTGTTGGCTGAACTTTTTGCTGCTTTATAGTGCTTATCCAATTCTTGTCGCATCAAATCACCTAATAACCATTTACTTTACTCTACTATATAAATAAATCCTTCATTAGTTGGTTAAAATAAACACCCCGCAGGTCACAATAAAAACTACGGACAGAGTAACCAGATAAAAGAGCGTGGTTTTCCATGTCTGTTCCCTTAAAATTGGTTTTATTTCCTCCACGTTATTACCAAAGAAACAATGGGAAACAAATATATATGTTTTTTTAATTTCACATGTATGAAAAAATATGGTCATACTTAAATAACGGAATCTTACTTTTGGTCTTCTAATTCAAAGATATGGATTCCGATTTTGTTTACAGTTTATCCCTCTTTTATCTACATTTTTATTTCCATGGTTTTACCAGATTATATTATCTATAAGTTGATATCTCTTGTTTTGATCTTTCTTGTCCTTGTGTCACCTGTGGGTGTTATATCTCCGGTTTTATTTACACTCTCCTCTCGAATTGTTGTAACCCCCTCTCCACGCAATAAAATTGCGTGGCTTACCCCTTAACGAGGGGGAGAAAACACCTGTTGGTGTTTTAACATTCACGTTTCCATGTGATTCATCCAAGACCTAAAGTCTTGGTTTTCTCACTTGGATTTCATAATAAAAGCAGTTTTTTTGCATTTATCACTTTTATTATATAGTATGCAATTATACTTCTTGGGTACAAAAAATATCGATGGGGTAAGATTAGATTGTATGATCTCCCTATATATTATTTCATCTACTCCCCAATCTGATTTTTTATAAGCTGTTTATATTTTATTAAAGTTGTATGGCAAGAATAAGAAAAAAAGAAATCAAATTAGAAAGACTGGGAAATCTAAGTAAAATTATAACGATTTAATTATTTTCGTAAATTCTTTAATATTTCATCGATTTCTTTGTTTATAGTATTAGCAAGTTTTTCTGCTTCAGCTCCTGTTTTTCCAACCAATATAACAACTTTTTCTTTGATATCAGATAACTTTTTACCAATTGTTTCCACCATTCTACCACCCCTTTGTGATGTTGTATTAATAAATGCATACTTAAGATTATCTTTTGTTTATAATGAACAAAACCAAACTGTTGAAAAATAGTTGTTCTGAATTTTTAAGGAGAAATCTGCTTTCTCATTATCCATCTGCTCGTTCCCACAGATTGCTAATCATAACCAAGTTTAACGAGCTCAACAATTTTTTCTTCAGAAGTTACGATTACAGCATCGCAACTGCCAGGATTTGATTTTATTCTCTCCAAGTATTTTATCCACCTTTTGGGCTCCCTAGTTTTAGTTTTTAAGTCTTATAAAGTTCCTATGCATTCAGGACATGAATCAATCATCTTTTGACCCTTGCCAAGAAATGTAAAACCACTTGTGCATCGTTTGCGATAGTATCTTGTATCCATGGCATTGAATAAGATATCCAAATAGTGGTTTTTTCCTCTCACTATTTAGCACATCTTTCTTCTTTATCTTTTACAGATATTTTTCACCACCAACTATCAAAGTAATTCATTATAAAACTAAATTTCTTCCATTAACAATTCTTCGGCTTTTTTAAGATACTTTCCGATTTTCTTTCCTCTCTCAGTTAAACGATATGGTTTGATTTTACCTAAATTAAGATTATATCGTTCAATTAATCCTATTTCTTCTAAATAATTTCTAGCCTTATAATAAGATTCTGCTGAAACCCCTACTTTCTTCTGTAATGCTGATGTTAGCATTTCGTTTTCATCATATAAAACTAGTAATATCCGAGCTATACCAGCTTGTTCCAGTATACTTAACTTCGTGAAATCCTTTTCCATAATCTATTACCTTTTTCCTAAAATATTTAAGTCATATAAGAGTTTTTGTTATTTACGTTTTTCGAAATATCATGTTCGCAAATCGAAACATTTATAAATTCTCCTTACATATTTTATATAGCATTTAATATCATTTGATTGAGGAGGGGATTTAACCAAGGAGGAATAAAAAAACGAAAAAATTGGATGATGAAAAACTCGCCGTAACCATAGGTGCATTTATTGGAATAGTAGCTACTATTATAGGTTTTATGAAAGGATCAAGTATAAACACTTGTATTATGATATTTATTTTGGTTTGGATATTTGGTTCCACATTTATTTTATTAGCAAATGCAGCATATCTTGATTTTAAAAATCGGAAGAAAAATAAAAGAAAAAATAATGACGTTTAGAATTATGTTGATTCCTGTATCATCGGATTGATTCCTTCTTCCATCAATTTAACATAGGGTCGTAGTCTCTTATTCATATACTTAATTACTTTTTTTATTGCCCATATCTTCCAACTACTCATATTGACTGTTGGAAGGTTTTCTTCTGCGAGCTGATATACCCATTTGAAATCATGATTTATACACGCTGCAAGCAGTTGCCAATGCTCAGGTGTGTTATATCTGCTCCTGAAAAAACCGTTTCCTTGCAAATTGCCAATGGGGACAAAATATAAGGGAACAATCAGTGATTTATACTTAGACAGATCATGTATCAAGTCTATCGTTTTTCTAGTATCTTCAGGTTTTTCACCAGGTAAACCCATTATCAGAGTCTCAGCTGGAACCCAATGATTGTCACTTAATATTTTA
>QMTJ01000025.1 GCA_003651045.1 Thermoplasmata archaeon
TCTAAGGGTTCTGTAATACTAGCATGCCATCCATCTACAAAACCCATAGAGCCAATAGTTACATTACCAGAAACATTGATATCTCCATCCTCCACACCAGCAGTTCTAGTACCAGGATTAGCATTTACATCAAAATAAACACAATAGTATTTCTCACCTGAACCACTATTATCCGAAACATTCCATAAAACAACACCCGTAGCATTATATATAGGATCAAAACCTTCACTCTCATCAAACCTATACTTGTCAACCACTCCAAAGATACTCCCGTTGTTAGAGTAACAGACAACTCTAACTGTATCATTTTCAAACGTAGAGTTTACACCTAGCTCCGTTAATAACTCTGTAAAGTTAAAAAACTTTGAAACATTACCACTACCATTCACCGATAAAAAATACCTATAATGCCAGTTTTCATCCCACCACTTTAGCTGTTCAACACCAACCACTACAGACACCTTTTCAACATCATAAGACACGTTACCAAGAAATACTTCTACAGTAAGTATTTGACTACCAAAACCACTGGGCGTCCAGTTAAAAGAAAAAACATAAACCTCATCCCTATATAAACCATCTTTTTTCACCACTGTCTCAATTTCTCCTTGTGCACTAGAATTCAACCTAACATAGATAGACTCATTAGTACTCCGCCCGTTGTTTCTAACACTAGCAAAAACATTCACAGTCTCATTAACCACAACAGAACTAGGGACATCAATATCAATTATCTCTAAATCAGTACCCCGTTCAGAAAAAACCACAGAGAAATCCCATGTATTATTAAAATAGTTACTCTCCTTAATACCCTGATTAAACCTATAATTCACAACCATACTAAGAACATGTTTACCCTCAAAACCAGTAGTTGGAACCCAAGAAACATTAACATAACAAAAACCACCAACGGGTAAACCCTGATTAGAACTATTAACAGCAACAGGTGTACTACCATGATCAACAAATAAACCTACTTCTATATTTTCATTAGTTGTAACATTTTTATCACCAACATTTTCAACCTTAAAAACAACTTCAACCTCCTTACCCTCAGTAAAAACCCAGAAGCCCTCATCGTCCACCTGAGCATCAGGGCAATCAAGATAAACAGGTATCAAATCAGGGAGAGAACCTTCTCCACCTGCAGATATTGAAATATTCAAAAAACCAACTATTAACAAAACAAAAACAAATATTGAAAAAACATCTCTAACAAAACATCTACCTACCGCATTCAACATATTGCACTTCTCCTCCTATTAAAGACAGAATCCCCCACAAACTCAACCTGTAATTTATATCTCCAATGTTGTATTTCTATCTTTCTATTTATTATTAAAATAAATATCTCAAATTAAAATAACTTCCCTCCTTTCTGTATACTCTATTTTTTAGCATAAAATATAAAACAGGTTCACCGTTAACGGGATAATAAAAACAAACAACAAAAGGTATAGGGATAAAAAATATGAAACCAGAGATACATGAATCAAGTTTTGTAGCAGAAACAGCAGTAATAATCGGCAATGTTAAAATCGGTAAAAACTGTGGAATCTTCCCTTTCGCTGTCATCCGTGGTGATCAAAACTCTATTGAAATAGGAGACGGCTCAAATGTTCAAGACTGCTGCGTTATACATGTAAACTCCGAGTATAAAACAAAAATCGGAAGAAACGTTTCAATAGGTCACTCTGCTATGGTACATGGTGCAACAATTGAGGATGAATGCATAATAGGTATACATGCAACAGTTCTCAACGGTGCAAAAATCGGACGAGGATCAATAGTAGGAGCAAATGCTCTTGTAACACAAGAAATGCAGGTACCAGAAAACAGCCTAGTACTAGGCGTACCTGGTAAAATCGTGAAACAAGATAAAAAATTTAGAGAACAAGCACGTTTAAACGCAGAAACCTATCTGAAACTAACAAAAGAATATAAACAAGGGAAACACCTAGTGTATAAACCGTTAAAATAAAAAAAACATTGTTTTTTTTTATTCCTTTAATTTTTCACGTGCTTCTAGTTTTTTACGTGTATAGGCGAGTAAACCACCTGCATCTCTTATAGCAGTTATTTCTCTAGGTAACCGAGGAAATGTAAACGTCTTATCACCAACAACGATCTCACCAGCATCAATATCAACTTTGATTTCACTTCCTTCCCTGTATGCTTTCACAGCCTGAGGGCATTCAATTAAAACAAGTCCTTGGTTGATAGCTGCTCTATAAAAAATACGTGCAAAACTCTCCGCTATAACTGCTTTGACACCTACTGCTTTTAAACCAACCACTGGTTGTTCACGTGAACTACCGCATCCAAAGTTTTTACCAGCCAGTATAATATCACCTTTTTTCACGTTTTTTGAAAAAGATGGATCAAGATCTTCAAGGAGATGAGGTATTATCTCTTCAGGTGTACTACAAGTATATGTGTATTTACCTGGGAACAACATATCAGTGTTAACATTGTCACCATAACGCCAAACCCTCATTTTACATTACCTCCCTTGGGTCAGTAATCCTACCAGTCAAAGCAGACGCTGCTACTGTTGCAGGGCTCGCCAAGTAAATCTCTGCTTCTTTGCAACCCATACGTCCTTTGAAATTCCGGTTAGCCGTACTAAGACACCGTTCACCCGGTGCAAGTACACCTTGATGAGCACCTAGACATGGACCGCAACCAGGTGGTAACACTATACCACCTGCTTTAATAAGAGTTTCAATAACACCCTTCTTAAGAGCATCCTCATAAATCCTCCTAGACGCTGGTAGAATAAGAAGTCTAACATCTGGATGTACTTTTTTACCTTTTAAAATCTCAGCAGCAACCTTGAAATCAGATAACCTACCATTAGTACAAGTACCAATGAGGCACTGTTGAATATCTACATCAGCCACCTCTGAAACTGGTTTAACATTATCCACTGTATGAGGACACGCTACCACTGGAACAATATCAGATAAATTATATTCTAACTCTCTAGAATAAAATGCATCTTCATCAGAGTAAACAGCATCATAAGAAGAAGACACACCAATTGAAACAAGATATTTCTTTGTTATATTATCAACAAAAAACACAGAATTCTTTGCACCCATCTCCACACCCATGTTACAAATAGTAAAACGATCATCAACAGAAAACTGTTCTACATCACCATGATACTCAACAGAACAATAATTAACACCAGAAGCAGAGACATCACCAATGATATGTAAAACAACATCTTTTGCAAACACCCCTTTTGAAAGTTTACCATTCAACATCATTTTAACACTATCTGGAACTTTCAACCAAGTCTCACCAGTAAGCAAAAGCGATGCAGCCTCAGTCCTGTCAATACCTGAAGAAAAAGCACCAACAGCACCATAAGAACAAGTATGAGAATCACTACCCAGCAAAAGTTTACCAGGGAGTGCAAGACCCATCTCAACAACTACCTGGTGACAAACACCTACACCTACATCAAAAAAATTTACAATACCGTATTCTTTGACAAACTCTCTAACAAGCTTATGATTCAACGCTGTCTTTTCTGAAGCAGCCGGGACAACATGATCAAGAACAATAACCGATAGAGACTTAGAGTAAACACCATATTTTTTCAACTCAGGTTCAATCTTCCGGATAATAGCAGCAGTGTTATCATGCGTTAGAAGATGATCAGGATGGACAGTAACAATCTCACCAGGAGACAACTCTTTAGTATTAGAATATTTTGCAAGTATCTTTTCAGCAAACGTCATACCCATAATCAGTATACCCCCGCATATATCACTTCAAACATAGAAAACCACCCAAATATTATAAGATTTCGAGAACATGAATCAACTACTCCTCTTTAAATTTATTCAAGAAAAAAAACCAAATTTTATGTCAATGGTTTTTTCACAAATATGACAAAATAATAAGAAAACTATAAGATATAGGAGATATATAATTATCCTATATAAACAGTAATATAAAAAGTAGTTAAACAGTTACATAAAAGGGTGTAGATGGAGAGATGAAAAGAAGAAAACTTATTAAAAACAACTCTGCGTTAGCAGGAGTAATCGAAGCTCTTTTAATCATTGCACTTGTAGCGATTATACTCTCAGTGATACAACTCCAGTATATACCTATTATAGTAGAGCAAAAAGAAGCAGATCATATGGACAAAGTAGAAAACCAGTTTTCAACATTGAAATCTGTAATTGAAACACAAGCAATGATGGGAGTAATAGGTAGCGATCAATCACTCGCTTATTCACCCATGTCTTCACCTGTTACACTCGGTAGTAAAAAACTACCATATTTTGTATCTGGAACAGCCACAGGGCAGCTTACTTTAAAAGATAAAAACGATGTTGGAAACTACAAAATCAACATTCAACCCATGTCAATACCTGAATACAGCAGCGGTATACCTTTAACCTCTATAGAATATCAAGCATATAACACTGAGTTTATAAATCAAAAATATGTACTTGAAGGTGGCGGGGTTATACTCAACCAGTCAGATGGGGAAGTAATGAGAGTTGCTCCTTCTATGACTGTTGAAAACAAAAGTGAATCAGGATATATTAAAATATACTGGTACATCCCGGTTTTTACAGGATTTGAAGGGAAAAAAACTGATGCCGGTTGGGAAGACACATATGTCCGGACAAACTATTCTAAACATAGTACACAAGAAGGAGCTGTAAACTGGATTTATATATATACTCCCCATATCGAGGCATGGAATAAATCACTTATTCAAAACGACACTGGAATACTATGGGAGTACTACCACAACGGATACATTAATGTGTATATAGACTATACTGAAACACCACATTGTATAAAAATAGAACCGCAGAGTAAAAACATACAGGTAGCTCTTACAGTAGTTGAAATCGGAGTTCAAATAGGACATGGAGAAATAATAACATAAAAGAAATTTGTTTAATATAATTTAATATAAATTAAAAAAAATGGGTTAAACAAATGGTGGAAAACAAAAAAATCCTAAAAACAGCGATCAATGGATTCGATGAATTATTCGCAGATGGAGGAATACCACAGGGTAACTCGATATTAGTAGCAGGTGGACCCGGTACAGGGAAAAGCATATTCTGCAGACAAATATGCTACAACCTCCTCTCACAGGGACAAAACTGTATGTACGTCAGCTTCGAAGAAAACAAAGAACGCATAATCAGCAGCATGGAAAACTTCGGATGGGATATAAAAAAATACATAGACAACGGTAGTTTCCTAATACAACAAATCAACCCATTAGATATACTACGGATGAAATTCGGCTCAATCGGCGGATCAGGATCAGCAACCGAGATATCATACAAAATAAAACCTCTAGTAATACCAAGAGACTTCCACCCTGATGTCATCACTGTAGACTCATTAACCGCGATAATCGCAGCATCTATAACCAAAGATAAAAACTATAGACTCTACCTACAGCAACTATTCAGTTTCTTCGAAGAAACAGGTGCAACATCGTTTTTAATCACTGAAACAGACCCTATACCCACTAGATACAGTGAAACAGGTATAGAAGAATTCTTAGCAGATGGAATAATAGTATTATATAATATACAAAAAAAAGACACACGAGAAAACGCTATAGAAGTCTTAAAAATGAGATACGCGAAACATCAAAAAAAAATAGTTAAAATGGAAATCACTGACAAAGGAATAAAAATCCACCCTGATCAACATATAACAATCGACTCATAAAAAAAAATACGTCCCCCCTCCTTTAATTCATCCTCTATCATCGTTTTAAAAAAAATTATAAAAACTTGAAAGGCTCTGCATGTGAACTCAGTTTCTTTGCACCATACTTCAGAATATAATTCTCAATCTGTTTAACTTGAAACCTATTCAAACCAGTTCTCTTCAAAATCAGGTTATCATTTTCATCATATATCCTCAACGTACCCTCATCTGCATTTAGTATAGCTTTAATCAACTTACCATTTTGCAACCATATCCAGATGTTCACGTTTTTATTCGTCATACCAGCACCTGATTTTTATTGTTCTCTATAAATAATTTTGTTTTGCTTGGTATATAAATATTTCTATACAATTCTATACTTTTATAAAAAAAACCATCACTGACACATTTAAACCAACAAAAAAAAGATAAAAGATAAAATAATTATACGTGCAATAGGATATACCAATATACGAAAAAAAGTTTTTCAGAGGGAATGGCAGGATGGAGAGAGTAAAAACAGGCATAGAAGGACTAGATAGAATACTCGGAGGAGGACTCCCAAAAAAATCTATAACCTTAGTCTCAGGTCCACCAGGGAGTGGAAAAAGCATATTCTGTTTTCAATTCTTATACGAGGGAGTAAAAAACGGAGAAAAAGGACTATTTTTAACATTAGATAAAAAAGTCGATGGTCTACTGGTACAAGCAAGAGAAATAGGACTTGACTTTCAACCTGCAATTGAAAAAAAACTTGTAAAATTTCTTTATCTAAACATAAACAAAAAATATATTTATGAAACCATGACAAACGAAATACTATCCGGTGAATACGACCGTATAGTGTTAGACTCAATAACACCATTATCAGAAATGCCTATATTCATGAGAAACACAGAAAACACAGATATAGACATTAGTATGGTAACACCAGAGGAATACCCACCAGGAGTCAACCTACCAATTAGAAGACTACATTTACGTTACATTTTAAACACGTTAGAAGCAGCGAATTCTACCTCAGTTGTAACCTCCGAGATACCAGTTGGTTCCCTACTGCTCTCACGTGACGGTATATCAGAATTCTTAGCAGATGGTGTTATAACATTGAGCCTAGACCCTACAATGGATCGCCGTAAACTATCGGTGATGAAAATGAGAAACACGAAACACACACTTAAACCACAGGAGATAGTAATCGACCATGGCGGTATAAAACTCTTTTAAACCAATCAAAAAAAAACCTACCTCGTAGTATGGTATCAAAATTGATGTATGTTTTTAAAATATAAACCCCCTAAAACATTAAGGATGCTTTTCATCATACATTATGCACCGTTACTTTTAATTATCATGATAGGGCCATTAACGGCAATATTTCATATATGGGAGATACCCTTAAACAAAATTATAACCATTATATCTGGTTTAGTTGTTTTTTTATTAGGCACCCTCCTGTATTTTAAATGGGAGATATTCTGGCATAAAAACTATCATGGGCAACTAGTAACAAATGGTATCTTTTCTTATATACGTCATCCACATTACACCTCCCTGCTAATAATTGGTTTTGGACTCGCATTGTTTTTTTACTCAACAGCTGCACTGTTAATCTCAATCATTGCTGTCCCAATAATGATACTTAGTATACTCGATGAAGAAAAACAATTGATAACACAATATGGAGAAGAGTACAAAAAATATATGAAAAAAGTCCCATGGAGGCTTATCCCAAAGATATTTTAACCACGTGAAAAAAAACTAAATTTTTGAATATTTCAAAGTAGAATTTCATGATAAGATTTATATATGACATCTATAATGCGTTAATTCCTTACTCCCTACCAGACATCAAAAAAACCCGGGCAATTCAGATGTATAGGAATCCCGGCGTCATGCAGTCTAAATAAAAAAAATGTTTTCAACTGCATAAAAAGATGTCACGGTTTGGAGAAAAAAAATAGGAAATTAACCCTTACTATCCCTCCAAAAAAATAAAAGAAATAATTTGAAAACTCAGAGGGTAAATTATGCCTAAAAGACATAGACCAAGAAGAGGATCAATGGGCTTTTCGCCACGGAAGAGAGCAAGAGCGGAAACTCCACATATTAAAAGCTGGCCTGAAGGAGGAGACACTCCTAAGATACAAGGTTTTCTAGGTTATAAAGCAGGTATGACACATGCTTTTGTCGTTGATTATAGACCTACTTCTACTACATCAGGTAAAGAAGTAATTATGCCTGTTTCAGTGGTGGAGACACCTCCACTAAAAGTTGCAGCTGTTAGAGCCTATAAAAAAACTTTTCATGGGTTGCAAACAACAGGTGAGATATGGGCTGACAAACTTGACCCTGAACTTTCAAAGAGATTACCTCTTGCTAAGAAAGAAAGGAAAAAAAACTGGGATTTCACAAAAAATGCTGATGAAATACGTGTTATTGTTTATACTCAGCCGAAACTTGTAACAGGTGTACCAAAGAAGAAACCTGAAATCAGAGAGTTTAGAATCGGCGGAGGAACAATAGAGGATAGAATAAAATATGCAAAAAGTATACTTGGTAAAGAAGTAAAAATTAACGATGTTCTTAAAGAAGGAGACATGATCGATACAATAGCTGTTACAAAAGGAAAAGGTTTCCAGGGTCATGTTAAACGTTGGGGTGTAAAACTTTTAACACATAAAAACTCAAAACATAGACGAATGATAGGAACAGCAGGTTCATGGCATCCAAACTGGATACAGGCAACTGTTCCACAAGCTGGGCAGATGGGGTATCATCAACGTACTGAGTATAACAAACGTGTTTTGAAAATAGGTGAAAACGGTGAAGAAATCACACCCGCTGGTGGTTTTCCACATTATGGTGTTGTAAGGAACTCATATATTCTTTTACATGGTTCTATACCAGGACCAGCGAAACGACTTATCAGTATGAGAGACGCTGTAAGATATCAACGTGGTGTAAAAGTTGAGAAACCAGAAATTTCATATATCTCTACCACTAGTAAACAAGGTGCTTGATCATGGTTAAAGTAAACATTTACACTATGGATGGTTCCTCATCTGGAAAAATTGATTTACCAGAGGTTTTTACTACACCTTATCGTCCAGATCTTATTAGGAAAGCATTTAACGTACTTCGTTCGAATAAAAGGCAACCATATGGTGCTGATCCTTTTGCTGGTAAAAGACATGCTACTGCTTCTGTAGGTAAAGGCAGAGGCATGTCTCGTGTACCACGTCTTACTCAAGGACGAAGAGCAGCACTTGCTCCATGTGTAGTTGGTGGTAGACGAGCTCATCCTCCGAAGGCTGAGAAAAACTGGGAAGAAAAAATAAATAAGAAAGAAAAACAACTCGCTAAAAACTCTGCACTTGCTGCAACAGCTGATAAAGAAATCGTAATGAAAAGAGGACACAGATTTGACGAAAAACTAACATTACCTATTATTGTTGAGGATAAATTCGAGAAACTTACAAAAACAAAAGATGTAGTAAAAGCTCTTGAAAAAATAGGTCTCTATGAGGATATCCTCAGAGCGGATAACGGTAAACATATACGAGCTGGTAAAGGAAAAAGAAGAGGACGAAAATATAGAATTCCTAAATCAATTCTTATTATTTCAACAAGAGATGAGATTCAAAAAAGCTCTAGTAACCTTGTAGGTGTTGATGTTGTCAAACCAAGTGAAATAAACATTGAACACCTAGCACCAGGTGGAGATGCAGGGCGTTTAACAGTTATCACAACATCTGCTTTGAAAGAAATAGGAGGCAGCAGTTAGAAATGATAGATCCATATGATATAATATATCATCCTTATGTAACTGAGAAAACTATGGATTTCATGGAGAAAAACAATGCTTTAGAGTTTGTAGTCAAAAGAAATGCTAATAAAAAACAGATTAAATCAGCTGTTGAAAAAATGTTTGATGTTAAGGTACAGAGTGTCAATACGCGTATTACAAAAAATGGTAAACATGCTATTGTAAAGTTTACACCTGAGTTTAAAGCTGAAGATATTGGAATGAGAATTGGAATATTCTAAAAAAAA
>QMTJ01000026.1 GCA_003651045.1 Thermoplasmata archaeon
TAGTAAAAGTAATTACCCTATTGTCA
Organism: Thermoplasmata archaeon; assembly: GCA_003651045.1. Lineage (GTDB taxonomy): Archaea > Thermoplasmatota > E2 > DHVEG-1 > DHVEG-1 > B24-G9. The sequence goes on from QMTJ01000026.1 coordinate 27, forward strand.
AAAGAGCGGAAAGAGGTTTAAAACCTGGTTTTTATGAGGTTCCTGTTTGTGCTCGTCGTCATATCAGTAAACCTTTGAAACGTATAAAACGAGAGAATGGGGAAAGCAAGTTGAACCATAAGTCTTTTTAAGGGGTTTTTTACTTCTTGGTTTCAAAAAAAAACAGGTTTTATGATTTTGCGGGTGTGGTGTAGCCTGGTATCACTTAAGCTTGCCAAGCTTACAACCCGGGTTCAAATCCCGGCGCCCGCATTTCACTTTTTATAATGCGTAAATTTCTAATATTAATGCAAAGCTACCCAATAAACGTAGATTACACATGTTGAAACTAGATTTACACGTGCATTCATGTTACTCTGAGGATGGAGAGGGGTCTCCAGAAGAAATCATTAAAATTGTTAAGAAGAAAAAACTTGATGGAATCGCCTTCACTGATCACAACACTATTGAAGGTGGTTTAAAAGCATTAAAATTTGCTTCAAAAGATTTCATTGTTATACCTGGTGTTGAGGTTTCAACAAAGGATGGTCATATACTTGCGTTAAATGTCAAAGGAAATATTCCAAGGGGTTTTTCTGCTGAAGAAACCATTGAAAAAATAAAAGACAAGGGTGGTATACCTGTTGTTCCTCATTTGTTTAGAAACATGTCAGGGATTAAGAAAAAAAAACTTGAACAAGTTTATACAAGAATCTCTGCGATTGAGGTTTTTAACTCTTGTAGCCTCCCTCAGTCTAATCTTAAAACTATGAAGGTTGCAAGGGAGTTTAAACTTGGTGGAACTGGTGGTAGTGATTCTCATATTCCAGAGTACGCTGGAGAAGGATATACCCTTGTTGATACGAGCGATTTCAATGTCGATACTGTTATCTCCGAGATAAATAAGAAGAAAACCTGGGGTGGAGGTAACACGCTTCCTCTCGCGTATAGGAGAGATAGGATGATTAAATCAACTAAACAGTTTTTTCAGAGAGGGTTAAAGAGAATATAAAAAAAATTTAAATCGATTTTTTTAGGGAAATGTTAAAAACATGATAAATGATACCTTTTTCTCATGGGAGAGATAGAGGAAACTCTAGCGGAGTTAAAAGAAGAAGTCAGGGGGATAAAAGAGAGACTTACAGCTGTAGAAAAAGAGCAGAGAAGGATACGTGAAGATATATTATCTGGTACGCCGCAGGAGAGGATGCAGAAGAGAATCCTGGAGAAACCACCGGAGGATATAAACGTTAAGAAAGAGAAAATTGCTAAACAGATTAAGATTGAAATTTAGAGTCGAAGTCGCCGTTATCTATTGCTTTTTGTATTTCTTGAGGTTTTTTACCTTCAACTGTTACACCTAATGAAGTACATGTTCCAATGATTTCTTTGGTTTTTTGTTTGAGATCTCTACCTAACAAGTTTTCATATTTCATTTTAGCTATTTTGATTACTTGGTCGATGGTGAGGTTACCGATTTTGTGTGTACCTGCTGATCCTGATCCTTTTTCAACACCGAGTTCGTTGAGAATGAGTGAAGCCGCTGGTGGTGTACCTACTTCTATTTCAAAGTTTTTAGTTTTCGGATCAACGATGACTTTAACTGGTACTTTCATACCATTGAATTGTTTGGTTTTATCGTTGATAGTGTTTATTATCTGCATTATGTTTACACCAAGTGGCCCTAGTGCTGGACCAAGTGGTGGACCAGCAGTTGCTTTTCCTCCTTCCACAAGTGCTTCAACTGTTTCTACCATAAACTATCTTATTCCTCCTTTTCCTCTTTTTTTTCTTCTTTTCTTTTGATTACACGTACTTGTTCTCCTCTCACAGTTATAGGTATAGGGACAACTGATTCAAAAAGTTCAACTGTTATTTCTTCTTTGGTATCATCTATATGTGTAACTTTTGCTGTTTCACCACGGAATGGACCAGATATCATCTCCACGACATCTCCCTCCGCGATTTTTGCAACTGCAGAAGCTGGTACAAGGAAATGTTCAATCTGATCAATGGGTATATCTCCTTCGAGCATGTTTCGAGCATAAGATATGGTTTTTATCATGTCACGTATACGTTCTTTGTCATAGGCTTCAACAAAAATATAACCTCTAAGTTCAGGTGTTACTAGTATAGATGGTATTTTAACTTTTGATTTACCTGCTCTACTATTAATAAGATCAGCAGTGTTTTGTTCTTTCCCAACTTGTGTTTTTATAGTGAAAATTTTTGTTTTTTCCTCAGCAGGTTCTTCAAAATCTGTATTTTGCATAGATATCATTCATCCCTCAAAAAATTTTTTTTAGAGTAAACCTAACTGTTCAGCTATCCATGGGGCAACTTGTTTAGCTAATAAAAAAATAAGGAAACCTAGTCCACCGATGAGAAGTATCCCTGCACCAGTTATTTTAGAAGTTTTTGTAAACTCTTCATTAGTAGGTTTACGAGCCATTTTAAGGACTCTACCGTATTTACCCTTACCGATTCTATCTTTTTTTGCTTCTAACTTATGTTGGAGATCCCAGGCTTTCTCGATAAGGGTTTTATCTTTATGTTCACCTATGTTATGTTTGAATAATTTCACATGAAACACCTCTAAATAGTGTTACTAATAGGTAGATATGGGCAAATAAATAGATGTATATAAAGGATTTGGCTCTCTTAAAAAACTTTTTTTTATGCTACGAAATCAATACCGTACTCTTTATTTTCAAATGTTTTCTGAGTGGGACCAAGTATCTGTTTTGACTTAACACCAGTGATTACTAACATTGCTCGTATGTTGCGTTTAAGTGATGGATCAACAGTTGTACCCCATATGATACGGGCATTTGGGTCGATACGGCTGTATATTTCTTCAACTACTCGTTCTGCTTCGCTGATAGTCATATCCTCTCCACCTGTAACGTTAACAAGTGCACCAGTAGCCTCGGATATATCTACTTCTAAAAGTGGTGAATTCAACGCTTCTATAACAGCGTTAACTGCTTTGTTTTCACCCTCTGCCTCACCAAGTCCTATCATCGCTACTCCACCACGTTTCATAACAGTTTTAAGATCCGCGAAATCAAGGTTTACCAAACCCGGCATCGTGATCATCTCAGTAATACCTTTAATAGATCGCATAAGTACTTCATCTGCTATCTTGAAAGCAGCATTAAGTGAGAGATTAGGAACAATATCAAGGAGTTTATCGTTGGGTATAACAATAACAGTATCGCAGACATCACGTAAGCGTTTTAAACCAGCTTCAGCGTTCTCCATACGTATAAGTCCTTCAACACTAAAAGGAAGTGTTACAACACCAATAGTAAGAGCACCAGCTTCCTTAGCAATCTGTGCAACAATCGGGGAAGCACCAGTACCTGTACCACCACCGAGACCACATGTTACAAAAACCATATCAGCATGACCTATAGCGTTACGTATATCTTGCTCACTTTCTTTAGCAGCTTCTTCACCAATCTGCGGGAGTGAACCAGCACCAAGACCCCTGGTGAGATGTCTACCGATCAAAACCTTATGAGGCGCATCTGCAAGTAAAAGATGTTGGGCATCAGTGTTAATAGCTATAAGCTCAGCACCAGTTATCTGACTAGCGACACAACGAGAAATAGTATTAGTACCCGCACCACCGCAACCAACAACTTTTATCGTAGTAGTTAAACCCGAGAGTACCTCCTCCAGTTCTTTATCTATACTGCTACGAGAAATAGAACTACGTGTAAGTGACCCCTCTAAAACATCAGTTTTTTTACTATTTTTTTTATTAGCTGTTTTTTTAGCATTCTTTTTTTTATTTTTTTCATTCGCAATAACTTCTTCAATAATCTTCTTCATCTAATATCACCATACCCTCACAACAATAAACCCCACGTTTACGTGATTATTATATTTTTTCCAATATTGTAAAGCAATTTTGATTATTAAATATTTCCTAAAAATTTCTTCTTTTTTTTTGTTTACACAATTATTTCCAGAGAAAAATCTATATTTTTGACTGAATGGGTTAAATACCCTAAAGAAATACGATCTGCGAAAGAGGCGTAACTAAGGATATTATCAGGGGTGATACCGCCGGATATTTCAATGAGTATTTTTGGGTTGATTTCTCTGATTTTCTTTGCAGTGTTTTTTGCATTCTCGGGTTTGAAATTATCGAGCATTATTACGTCAACGTTTAACTTAGCAGCTTTAAAGGCGTCTTCTTCATTTTCAACTTCAACTTCAATGGTTTTATCCTGGATTTTTTCTTTAACTTTTTTTATTGCTTTTTCAACTGAACCAGTTAATCTAAGATGGTTATCTTTGATCATTACTGCATCAAAAAGCCCCATTCTGTGTGGCTCGCCGCCACCGATAGTAACTGCTTTTTTTTCGTATTTTCTGAAACCAGGTGTGGTTTTTCGTGTTGCAGCTATTGTGACATGGGGGTTAACTTTTTTGCATTTTTCAACTATTTTTCGTGTTTCTGTTGCTATACCGCTCATTCTACCTAGGAAGTTTAAAGCAAGTCGTTCTCCTTTTAAGATAGATCGAGCTGGTCCTTTTATCTCGGCTACAATGGTTTTTTCTTCTATAAGATCTCCATCATTTACTAGTGTTTTTGTTTCTGCTCCTGTTTTTTTAAAAATAGTTTTTACTTCTTCAAGCCCTGCGATTATGCATTTTTCTTTTGCTATGATATGTGCCTTGGTTTTTTCATTGGAGAATAAAGAATCTGAAGTGATGTCACCTTCGTCTCCTAAATCTTCTTGGAGGTATCTATCTATGTCGTCCATGGTACAACATTTTTATATCAACTATAGGTATTAAGGGTTTTGGTAATATTGATGAATCTTGGTATTATTGGTTGTGGGGCTATAGGTAGTGACGTAGCAAAAGCTGCAGATGAAATGGAAGAAATCGAAAGGATATACCTTTATGACATTAATAAAAAAGCTTCAAATAAACTTTTGAAAACTCTTAAAAAAGCGGAGATTCAGAGGGTAGAGGATTTCTTGAAACATGTAGATGTTGTATTCGAAGGTGCATCACAGGATGCAGTGAGGGAATACGCTGAAAAAATCCTAAAAGCAGGTAAGGATCTTATTATAATGAGTGTAGGTAGCTTGTTTGATGATAAATTTAGAAAGAAACTTGAAAAACTTGCGAAGGAAAACAAATGTAAGGTTTATATCCCAACAGGTGCAATTTGTGGTATCGATGGGATTTTATCAGCGAATGTCGGAGGTTTAAATGAAGTAACCCTGGTGACAACGAAGCCGCCCTCGTCTTTTGGTTTAAGTTTAGATGAAAGACGTGTTCTTTTTGAAGGGAGTGCTAGAGAGGCGGTTAAAAAGTTTCCTGCTAATATAAACGTAGCGGCTAGTCTTTCTCTAGCTGGTAAAGGTTTTGATGAAACGAAGGTGGAGATAGTCGCTGACCCAGTGGTGAGTAGGATCAGTCATAAAATCTTAGCTCATGGTAAATTTGGTCGTCTACGTGTCGAGTTGGAGAACATGCCTAACCCGAATAACCCAGGGTCTAGCTATATGGCTTCTCTGTCTGCTATTGCTACGATTAGAAGGATCATTGAACCAATCAAAATAGGTGTTTAATAAAGCTTATAGGTTAACATTGTTAACGTGTAAAGATAAAACATGGTTTTGAGTAGGGAAAAAGCAGTAAATGGGTCGAAATTTGTAAAAATTGGGTTGTAAAGCAAAACTAAATATTTATCATCTAGTTTCTCCCCCTATCAAGGTTTATGAGATTTGAAATAAAAGATAGAGACGCCGCGGGTAGAATATGCAGGTTTTATACACTACATGGTACAGTTACAACACCAACTTTGATGCCTGTTGTTAATCCGAACAAGATACTTATCACACCGCAGGAGATGAAAAAACTCTTTGGAGTTGAAATAGTTATTACTAACTCTTATATTATAAAAAAAGATGAGAAACTAAAGAAGAAAGCATTAGATGAGGGGGTTCATAAAGTTATAGATTTCGATGGACCTGTAATGACTGATTCTGGGACTTTTCAATCATATGTTTATGGAAAAATTAAATTAGATCCATTGGAGATAGTAGAGTTTCAACGTGATATAGGGAGCGACATTGGAACTATATTAGATGTTTTTGGGTTACCCGATGAACCTAAAACAATAGCGACGCAAGGTGTCAAGGAGACTTTAAAGAGAGCAAAGGAGGCTGTGAAAGTAAAAGAAGACATGTTAATAGCATGTACTGTTCAGGGTTCTACATATCAAGATCTTAGAGAGAAATGCGCGAAGGAGATGAGTGAGATAGACTGTGATTTTTTCCCAATTGGTGGAGTAGTTCCGTTGATGGAGAATCAAAGATATAGTGATCTTGTAAAAGTGATACTTTCATGTAAAAAGAATTTAAACCCTTCAAAACCTGTTCATTTATTTGGAGCAGGTCATCCACTGGTGTTTCCACTATCTGTTGCTCTTGGTTGTGATTTTTTTGATTCCTCTGCATATGCAAAATATGCATATGATAACCGGTTGATTTTCCCATGGGGTACAGAAAAACTAGATGATATTAGTGATTTACCCTGTAGTTGCCCTGTCTGCTCAAGGTTATCTGCAGATGAACTTAGGAAACTAGATGAAAAAGAGAGAGTTGTTGAAATCGCTAAACATAACCTTTATGTTAGTTTTGGTGAGATTAAAAAAATTAGAAATGCGATATCAAATGGTAGTTTATGGGAGCTCGTTGAGAGAAGAGCTACTTCAAACCCGTATTTGTTTGAAGCTTTAGATGAGTTAAAAAAAACTAGGAATAAAGCTTGGCTGGAACATTCTGAACCGGTTAGTAAAAACAAGGCTTTATTCTATACAGGGAGACATACTATCAATAGACCTATTGTTTATAGGTTGCATAATAGGTTGTTAAACTGGTATAAACCTTTTTTTAAAGACATATTAGTTTTTCCTGAAGCGGAAGGTAAACCTTATTCTATTTACTACTTTGATGAAATCAGAAAACTTGATGATATACAGGTTAATTTGGTAGTTGACTCATGGTTAGGCCCGGTACCATTGGAACTCGATGAAATGTATCCTTTTGCTCAATCTGTTTTCCCCAGTATGGTTGATGAAGAAACTAAAAAAGAAGTTTCTAAAGTGTTTAAAAAGTTTGTAAAAGGTAAAAACATATTTTATTGGAGAGGAGACGATACTTTAAAAGAGTTGCAGAGAAAAAATGGATTGAAAACTAAGAAGGTTTTAGATAGAGATTTTATGAGGATCTCTGCGGTTTCTATTATGCAGTTTGGAAAAGATGCTTCAAAAGCATTGTTTAATGGGGAGATAAAGATTGTTAAATCAAAGAAGACAGGTAAAATCCGTAATGTTTATTGTAATGGTAAACATATTCTATCTATGCGCGCAAATGATGGCTTGTTTACTTTAAAAATTGAAGGAGGAAAACTTCTTCATAAGTTTTTTAAATACCCTAAGTTAAGGGTTGTAGTAGATGATGAAGCTGTTTCTTTTGTTAAAGATGGGAAAAGTGTTTTTGCAAAGTTTGTAAAGGACTGTGACCCAAGGTTGAGACCATTGGATGAATGTTTGATTGTAGATAAAAACGATAGTTTATTAGCAGTAGGAAGGTGTTTGTTGAATAGAGATGAAATGTTGTCTTTCGATTTTGGAGTAGCTGTTAAAACAAGAGAAAAAAATGAGTTTTAGTTAAAGAGAAATAGTTATAAATGGTTTTATTTTCTTATTCGTTGAGTTTGTAGGTTGAGTTGTGGATGAGTAGATATGGTAGTAGTTTTAGAGAGCCACCATGGGTTATGGGTTCTCCTAAAGAGGTCATGGATTGGTTAGAGGCGAGTCATCCTAGTAAAAAAGAAAAAGAAAAGCATCCTCCTCCTAAGAAACAGTTTTTGAAGAATCTTCATATCAAGTTTGATTTTGATGTAAAAAGAACTATGGTTCAACCTAGGGGTTTAATTTCTAGAGTAATGGGTAGAAAATGGGTTGAGGAGGATTTTGATCTTTTATCTGTTACTGAGTTGATATTGAGAGGTCTTGCTAGGGCTAAATTTAGAAACATTGTAAGGATTATTGTTGATGGGAGGATTCTTTATGATCATCCTGAGAGGAAGTCTGATCTTAGAAAAACAATTGATGATTTCGATGAATTCTCAGGTGAGATTTCAAATGGTAAAAACGTTGAATTAACTGCGGTTTTAGCAGATGTTGAAAGATGTACAGTTAGGATAAAGATAAATAAGATTCATAATGTAAAGAGGCATTCAGTTGAGATACAGATGAAAGGTAGGATACGAGAAGATATCTATCATACTTTTCTGAACTATTTAAATGAAAAAATTGGTTTAAAAGATAAAGAAGAGGCAGTGGAATAAAAAATTTTGTTTTTTCGTCAATAAACGATGTGTTTAATAGACAATTATAAAAAGTATTTAGTTGTTCCCTATGTCCCCTGTCTATTGGAGGAGGTTTGTAAAAGTATGGTAAAGAATGGAAAAAAAACATCTAGGGTTTCAGGTTTTTATAAGCTACCTGTTGAAAAGAGAATAGATTTTGTGAAGAATTTCGCAGGTTTAACAGAGGAAGAGGTAAAGTTGTTTTCCTCTTGTTTAGATGTAGGTATCGCAGATAGGATGATAGAGAATGTTGTAGGGACTTTTGAATTACCACTTGGTATAGCTGTTAATTTCCTTATCAATGGTAAAGAGTATCTTGTTCCAATGGCGATAGAGGAGTCAAGTGTTGTCGCGGCGGCTAGTAACGCTGCAAAAATGGCGAGAGCAGCTGGTGGTTTCACTACAGAATGTTCTCAGCCTCTGATGATAGGGCAGATTCAACTTTTAAAGGTTAAGGATGTAGCAGGTGAGGCTAAAAAAATTTTGGATCATAAGAAAGAACTTTTGAAGGTTGCTAATGCGCAAGATAAAATACTTGTTGATCTTGGTGGTGGCGCAAGGGATTTAGAAGTAAGGATTCTTGATAGCCCTATTGGTAAAATGATAGTTGTTCATATAATTGTTAATGTTCTCGATGCTATGGGTGCAAACGCGGTTAATACGATGTGTGAGGCATTGGCTCCAATGCTTGAAGAACTCACAGGTGGTAAAGTCCGTCTTAAAATAATTTCGAACCTTGCCGATAGACGTATAGTGAAAGCAAAAGCTGTTTTTGATAAGGAAACAATAGGTGGTGAGAAGGTTGTAGATGCTTTCCTTGAATCTTATACACTTGCATCTATTGATCCTTATAGAGCAGCGACACATAACAAAGGTATAATGAACGGTATAGACGCGGTTATTATCGCAACGGGTAATGATTTCCGTGCGATTGAAGCAGGTGCTCATGCTTACGCTGCTAGAAACGGACAGTATACTTCGCTTTCAAAATATTACAAGGATAAAAATGGAAATCTCGTAGGGGAATTAGAGATGCCTATGGCTGTGGGTATTATTGGCGGTGCTGCGAATATACATCCTAAAGCAAGACTTTGTAGGAAAATACTTGGAGTGAAAACAGCTAAAGAGCTCGCTGAGGTAGCTGTTAGTCTCGGTCTCGCTCAAAACTTTGCAGCA
>QMTJ01000027.1 GCA_003651045.1 Thermoplasmata archaeon
AAAAAACGTAGAGTTATTTTTTTATGGTGGTGATGATTTTTGCTATGGTGGGTGCTATTTTTACTTTGCTGAAGTCGCTTTGTATTGTATCTGTTGATATTATTTCATCTGCTCCTGCGGAGTTTAGTTTTTTTATAGCATCACCTGCGAATAAACCATGTGTACAGGCTACGTATATTTTTTTGGCATTTTGTTTTTTTAGTTTTTTTATGGATTCTGCCATTGTTCCTCCTGTTGATATTATGTCATCTATTATTGCAATGTTTTTGTCTGCTGCGTCTAGGTTTTTGGGTTTTATTTCAACAGTTGTTCCGTTTATACGTGTTTTTTCCATGTAGTCATATTTACATTTTATTACAGTAGCTGCTTTTTTTGCTCTTTCTATTGCTCCTTTGTCTGGTGCTAGTATCATGTCTATGTTTTTTGTTTTGAGATAGGATGCTATTGCGGGTACTGCAGTGCAGCTGTATGCTGGTTTTGAAAAGAATTTAAGGATGTGTTCTTTGTGTGGGTCAACTGTGATTATTTCGTCTGCGTTTAGGCTAATGAGTTTTGCTATTGCTTTTGCACTTATGGCTTCTCCCTCTTGGAATTTAGTATCCTGCCTTCCGTATCCGAAGTATGGTATTACTATGGTGATGGTTTTTGCTTTTGCTTCTTGTACAGCGTTTTGAAGTAGGAATAGTTCTATAATATTCTGATCTGGGTAAGTAGTCTGAACGATTATTACATCTTTACCTGAAAGATCGTCTAGGATTCTTATATATAGTTCGTCATCTGGGAAACGTTTAGATATAGTGTTTACTATTGGTGCGTTTAATTCTTCTGCAAGGTTTTCAGCTACATTTTTAGATGCTGTTCCACTGACAACGTAATACATAATTTGTTATGCCCAATTTTTGAAATTACATAAGTGTTTTTAGTGGTTTCGTAAAAAAACTGCACGCTACCGTGTGTAGGGGGTGAGAAAGTTTTTATAATCAACATATGTTTAATTCATAAGTTTTAAGGCCTTTGGAGGTTGGATGTCGAATTGCAACTAATGAAAACTAAACATCTATCTATACTGTTTATTGTTTTTCTTTTTTTATCTATTGTTTTCACAATGAATGCTGTATCTATGGATGAAACAATAGAGAACCATGTAGATGCAGTGTTTAATGTTGAAATGGTGAGTGCAACTGATTTCAGAGTAAATGTAGAACTTATGGTACATAGGATTATGTTAAGTGGAAGTGGGATAACATACACCTATGAGGAGATAAACACGTTGAGTGATTTAACTATTTTAGGTGCAATAGAGCAAGAGTTGAAAGTATTACTTATGAATATAATCAAAGAATCTTTTAAAAACGCAGAAGTATCGTCTTTAAATGTTTTACCAGCTTATAAAAACGAACGCTTTTATGATGATTTCATAGTCAACCTTACATCTGTTTTTTTTGGTTTAAATAAAACCGTAAACGTTTATGATGTAGTTAATGGTTTATTAGATACAGGTGGAGTGATCACCTACAGGTTCAATTTACAGGCAGAACCCGGTTGGAATAACACTTTTGTTTTTGATTTAAACAATAAATATAGTCTAAGTAGAACCAATGGTGAATATGATTACATTGAAAACACTATACAGTGGAGTATTAAAAACTGGAATGGAAACAAACAAAACATAGAAGCAGAGTTGTCAATGAAAGATAAAAACCCTACAACAATAGGGGATGAAGAGGATATATTTATACAGTTCTTATTAGATGCAGAGAATAAAACCACAACCCTGCAGTCAGATGTTTTTATAAAAAAACTAGATGTGACAGGGTATAACATGATCCCTGATTTTATAAATTTAACATGTGTAACAGCGGATGGTTTGAGGCTTCTTATACAAAACAATTTAACAACCTGGGATGAAATATATGAAAAAACAATAAAAACGATAATGGAGAAGATAAAAACAGCAGTGGAGACAAAAAAATTCAATCAAACTCTGGATTTAAAATTCAACTGGGATAACACTACAACAACACAATGTCCTATACCATATGACGTGGAAGAAATGAATGAAAAACCTGCGGTTAAAGCCGTTCTAAAGGATGACGATGTTGATTTAGAAATATATAACATTTCAGCTAGAGGAATGTTTGGTTTAGTAAACGCTGGTGCAGTAGCAAATGTTACAGAATCTTCTCTTAATTTTGGTGACAACCTCAACAGTATTGGTTACCCCTATAATGTCACCATTTTAATGCCAGAGGGTGTTTATTTAGATGGGAAAAACCCTTACATCTGGAATGACACCATTGAGTTCACCGGTGAATTCACCTCAGATAACCCACCATATTATACTAAAGAGGATAAAAACATAGTTGTAAATGTAGATATAAAAAATGCTGATTTAAACCTCCTTAGTTTTTTCACAGGTGAAACAGAGTTAATATTTGAATTAGATTCAGAGGAAGTTAGAAACTATAATGTTACAGAACTCCCGGAGGATTTTAGCTTACCAACACCTATTCATCTCAAAAAAGGTTATCTAAACTCTGATGCTTTTAGACTCTGCATCCAGGAAAACGTGTTTAAAAAGAAAGACATTGACATGTTTCTAGATAATGGTAAAAAAACTTTTGAAAACAGAATCAGCTGGCTTTTTTCAGGTTTAGAAGTAATTGGTAATGTTAATAGAGATGTTTTTGAAAAATCAGTAAACCTAGATGTAGATGTAACAAAAATGGATGCCCATCCGCCTGTGAGAGTAGCGTATTATGCTCATAGTTCTTATCCCGTTTCGTTTAACCTGTCTTTTATACCCCCAAGTTTCGAAATACCAGTTCAAAACTATAGTTTCACGGGTTTGAAAAACCAGTCTATCACGTATAGAATAGTTTTCCCACATGGGGTGGATATAGAAGTAGATGATGTTTATGGTAAAGCAAATGTTGGGGAAACCAGCGACGGTAGAAATTATTTTGAAATTTCTTTTACACCTATGGAGTTTAATCTCAGTGTTGAAGTTTCATGTAAAATGATACCCTCTCTTTTGTTCATCATCGGTGTTTTCACACCATGTCTAATAAGTTTAGCAATAACAATTGTTTTTATTTTTGTTATCTTTATTATTAGACGAAAAAGGAGAAAAAGAGTTGTTCCTGTTGTTGAAAAAGAGTCAGTAGGGTACGAGGATAGCGAGTATTACGTCCCACCTCCTCCGCCGCCTCGGTCTAAATAACTGGACCTGAAATAAAAAAAAGAAATTAGAATATATATTTTTGTTTTTTTATTTCTTTGATTATTTTCGGAAGGAGTTTTAAAAGGAAGGGAGTTTTTTTAAGTAAAGGTTTTATTAGTTTAGAAGGGTAGTCGATATCGCCGTATTGGTTTATGGTTTCTATGATTTCTGGGTTTTGGAATTTTTTTATGTACTCGTTTATTTGTTTATCTGTTAGGTTTTTGAAAATTGTTCTAAGTTTCCATCCTATATTTAGTTCTCTACCGATATCTGCTGACCATAGTTTCTGGTATTTCTTTAGAAAACGAGATGAGTAATCATTGTTTTTTAACGCCTCTATTGCTGTTTGTGAACAGTAATTGGCGCATAATAAACCTGTGTATACGCCCCCACCAGAAGTGGGTTTTACTTGTGCAGCTGCGTCTCCTACTACCATTACATTAGAGGTGTAGGTTTTTTTTAGAACACCAAGGGGTATAACCCCGCCTATGTGGGTGATGATTTTACTGTTTTTTAGAAACGGTAGGGTTTTTTTGTCTTTGAGGAAGTTTGAAAAATATTGTTTCAGTGGGTATGGTGCGCTGGGTGTTGTGCATAAACCAATTCTGGCTTTAGTTCCTTCTTTGTTTATAGGTATGATCCATGCGAAAAAACCTGGTGCTATTTTGTTATCAAGGAATATTTCAACGTAATCTGGGTTTAAACAAGTATTAGATACTTCTGCTCCGATGCCATGTAAAAATTCTTTAGGGTTATGTAGTATAAACCTGTCACGGGTTTTTGAAAAAGGACCATCTGCTCCGATTAAAATTTTACATTTAACATTGATGTTTTTTGATGTTTTTATTTCAACAAAGTCTTGTTTTTTTTGTAAGGATAAAACAGTGTTGTTAAGGTATAAATCTGCTTTTTGTTCCTCGGCTTTTTTTATAATTTCCTGGTCGAATACTGTACGGTTTATAACTAGGGCGTGAACCTGGTTGCCTCCGATACTTAATATCTCATCAGATGGTGAATGGATGTTTGCTCCTTTAATCTTATTTTGAATTATTTTATCCTGGGGTATGTTTTTTAGTAGGTTGAAGACTCGTGGTGTTACAAGCCCTGCGCAGTTCATTGGTACTCCAGTTTTTTTGTTTCTTTCGAAAATAGCGACTTTATAGTTTTTTTCAGCTATTTTAGCAGCTGTAAAACCACCAGTGGGTCCTCCTCCAACGATTACAGTATCGTATTCTATCATGGTGCTAAACGAGACTAGTGTATATTTCCAAAGATTTATAATAGAATCGCAGATACATGGGGCTGTAAAAACGGGATAAAACTATGTTGGCAGGTGTTTTATCAACTATGTTCATTAATAGAATCTTCTTTTTTTCAAAGAAAAAAAAGGAAGATGAAAGAGGAGAAGAAGAATCGAAACAGGATGAACTCATCTGTCGTTTTGTACTTGATGGAATTGGTAGAAAAATAGGTGAAAGTGTAGCAGTAGATGAGGATGTCCTTATCATCAAAAATGGTAGTAAATACCTTGGTGTACCGCTTAAACATGTTGAAATAAATGGTAAAACCTTGGTTGTTAAAGGTTTAATAGATAGAGGTAAAGCCGAGATGATGGGTGAGAAATGGCGTCAGGAAAATTTTAAAGAACTAAAAATATGATAAAAAAAAGAATGAGATTGTTTATGAAGAAGGATATGGTTTTTGAATATAAAATGGTGATCGTTGCTCGTGAAGATTTAAGACTTTCACCAGGTAAACTAGCTGCCCAGGTAGCACATGCAGCTGTAGCATGCGCACTTGATACTAAAAAACAAAACCCGAGATGGTTTAACAAATGGCAGAATGAGGGTGGTAAAAAAGCAGTTGTAAAAGTAAATAGTGAAGAAGATTTTTATCCTCTAAAAGAAAAAGCTGAACAGCTTAAAATAGCAACGTATGTTGTGGAAGACGCGGGTCTTACTGAGATACCTCCTGGTACTAAAACAGTTCTTGGTATAGGCCCTGCGCCAGAAAACCTTATTGATCAGGTAACTGGGGATCTACCTTTACTATAAAAACTATTATCTCATAAATTTATCATGAAATATATCATATACCAAATTCTCTTATTAGATAGATTAAACCTCTAGGTTCTTTTCTATAATAAGAGAACAACGTTTTTAGAATAATATAAGTATAGAATATAAAAAGTATTAGATGAACAAAAGGATATGGTAATTTGGTAAATCTAAAGATTGAGTTATAATTAAAAAAATATGAGATACAAAGTGTTAAAGCATATAACGAAGAAATACCTCCTGGGATCAAGATGAAAATAAGGCATCTTGATAAAACGGTATATCTTTTAATAAATCCTTCTCTTCCCTTCTTCTTATTTTCATCTTTCCAAAAATGGTTCCACCCGGTCCATTCTTTATTCTGTATTAGTTTTTTAATCTGATCCTCTATTTTAATAAGATAGGCGTTAATCACACTATTAGAATAAACACTATGCCTGTATCTACAATACAATGGATAAATAAGCACAGGAATGAAATAAATTAAATCATAGATGCCCTGAGAGAAAATTATTCCATAAATAATGCCCAAGGCAGAAATCGTTATCATGAATATTTGAATTTCACGGTCAAAATGGTTATTGATTTCCATACGTGACATTTCATATTCTTTAAGTAAAACATTAAGGTAGTTAGTTTTTTCATATGTCTCATTTTTCTTATTCATTTTTTCGAAAGAGGGATTAGTTTAAAAATTAAATAGTTTCCTTTTTATTTTGGGTTAACTGCAGAAGTAAAATTTGATTACCCACCCCTGGTTTTTAGATTTAATTTTACTTAATATGATAACATTTACTTAATTTTTTGTTTCATTATCGCTCTTTTTTTGTTAGATTGATAGTGTTCTTTCTCTTTTTTATATTGAGAATTAGGTAAAGAATGGAAAGATTATTTGTATCTCTTTTTTATTTTTCATTATTATGAAAGCACAAATTAGATTACTAGGTGTTGATGATTCTCCTTTTATGTTTAGTGAGAAATATGCTATGGTTGTCGGTGTTGTGATGCGTGGTGGAGGATATTTAGAATGTGTATTGAGGAGTCAAGTATCTGTTGATGGTGATGATGCGACTTTTGTCTGTAAAAAGATGATAGAGGATACAAGGCATAGGAAGCAGTTGAAGGCTTTGCTTCTTGATGGTGTTGCGCTTGGTGGTTTTAATGTTGTTGATATTGAAGAGGTTTATAGTTCCACGGGTTTACCTGTTATAACTGTTACTCGTGATAAACCTGATTTTGTGAAGATAAAAAATGCTTTGAAGAAGAATTTTAGTGACTGGAAAAACCGTTTGAATATTATGAAGAAAGGTAGGCTTTATAAAGTTGAAACAAGGTATAACCCTATTTATGTGAAATGTGCTGGTTTAGAGGTGGAGGAGGCGAAAGGAATAATAAAGCTTTCGACTATACGAGGTGTTATACCTGAGCCTATTCGTGTTGCTCATTTAATTGCATCAGGAATAACACGTGGTGAAAGTTATGGGAAAGCCTAAAGCATTGGTTGATAGAGAGTTGTGTTTAGCATGCGGTGGTTGTATCTCTGTTTGTCCTCAGAGTGCTATTTCAATGCATGGTATGAGGGCTTTTGTTACCCGTGAGAAATGTATTAGTTGCGCTATTTGTATTAGAACTTGCCCTGTTGGTGCGATTACCGGGGAGGTGTACTAAGGGATTATGAAATATGATGTTGTGGTTGTTGGTGGTGGTCCTGCTGGTAGTGTTACTGCTCGTTTCGCTGCTGAAAAAGGTGCAAAGGTTTTAATTGTTGAACGTAGGCAGGAGATTGGTGTACCCGTACTGTGTGGTGAGGGTATTAGTAGGAAGATAGATGATTGGGGTATGTTAGAGGGTAAAAGATGGATTGCTTCTACTATGGAGGGTGCCCGTATCTATTCTCCTGATAAAACTTGTGTAACTCTTTCTGCAGATGTAGCAGGTAACGAAACTGGTTACGTGGTTTATAGGGATATTTTTGATCAAGAACTTGCTCGTCGTGCTGTGAAAGCTGGTGCTGAGATCATGCTGAATACAACTGCTACTGGTCTTATAAAAAAAGACAATGAAATAAAAGGTGTGAAGGTTAAACAGTTTAATGAAGAATTTGAGATACAAACTGATATCGTGGTTGGTGCCGATGGTGTAGAGTCAAAAGTTGGTGAATGGGCTGGTATAAATACTTGTCTTAAACCTACGGATCTTGAAACTTGTGCTCAGTATACTCTTACTAATGTTGAATGTTCTGATGCATATTGTGATTTTTATCTAGGGAAAGAAATCGCTCCAGGTGGTTACATCTGGGTTTTCCCTAAAGGCAAGGATGTCGCTAATGTAGGTATAGGGATACTAGCTAGTTTTAGCGAGAGTGGTATGGCTAAAAAACTCCTTGACAAGTTCATTGAGAGCGACCATCGGTTGAAAAAGGGTGAACCAGTTCGTTTCCTCGCAGGTGCTGTACCTGTTTCTCTACCTGTTGAAACTGTTCGTGACCATCTTGTTCTAGTTGGTGATGCTGCTCGGCATGTTGACCCGATTACTGGTGGTGGTCTCACGCATTGTTTGGAAGGCGGTAAAATCGCTGGTGAAGTTATTGGTGAAGCTGTGGAGAAACAAGATTTTACTAAGGAGATACTTATGAAATATGAAACTGGTTGGAAGAATGCTTTTGGGGGGAAACTTAAAAGGAATTATGCTGTTAAAGAGATCATGCTTGATATGGATGATAAAACCTTTAACATGCTAGCTGACTCTCTTAAAGATTACAAGTTTGAAGAACTCAGTACGTATAGTCTTATTAAAGCATTGGTGTTGAAACATCCGACGTTACTTATGAAACTTAAACCTCTTATGAAGATGTCAAAAGAAGTATAAATAAAATTATGATCCGAGGTAGTTTTTAATGAAATGGGGTTTAGCCTGTAATTTCCATCTTAAAAAAGCAGTGTCATTAGCTAAGGATATATATGATTTTTTGAGTGAAAAAAATAATGAAGTTTTCATGGAAAAAAAACTTGCAGAAGAAAGGAATATGAAAGGTTTTAGTCTCGAGGAGATTAATGAAAAAGCTGATGTTGTTGTAACAGTTGGTGGTGACGGAACGATTCTTAGAACATTAGAGAAGGTGGAAAAACCTGTTTTCGCTATTAACTCTGGCGGTATGGGTTTTCTCACAGAGGTTGAATCAAAGTATGCTATGGGGGGGTTGCAGAGAGTGATGGATGGTGATTATAATGTTGAGGAACGCGCTAAGCTTAAAGTAGTGGTGGATGATGAAAGGTTGCCGGATGCTGCTAATGAGGTTACTGTTCAGACAGATCGTATTGCTAAGATTATGTATCTGAAGATTCTTGTGGAAAACGAGTTGGTTGAAACTTATGGTGCTGATGGTGTGATAGTTGCTACTCCAACAGGTAGTACTAGTTATGCTCTTAGCGCGGGTGGTCCTATTCTTGATCCAGCGGTTGATGCTATGGTTGTTACACCTATTGCGGCTTTTAAACTGAGTGCTCGTCCATGGGTTGTACCCCTTGGGAAAAAGGTTGGTATTCGGCTGCTTCCTAAAAGTAAAGAGTCGAAGCTTGTGATTGATGGAGGTTTTGCAGAGAATGTTACACCTGAGAATGATATCGTTATAACTGGTTCTGAGAAAAAAGCACGTTTTATACGTTTCGGTGAAAGTTTTTATCAGATGGTACGGTTAAAACTTGTGAGATAAAAAAAAGGAACTTATGTAACATGTACAGTTTTTTTAGGAAAAAACAAAAACATAAACAAAACAATACCAGGGAAAAGTGGAAGATTACACGTAGATGCCTTGATATGATCTTGGAGAGTGCTAAATCAACTTATCCAAATGAGTTCGGTGGTTTACTACGTGTTGATGAAAAAGAAAAAGATACGATAGTTGAAATTGTTTTACTACCTGGTACCGTCTCTGGTGATGCACATGCTATTTTCAGGTTGCATATGTTACCTATTGATTTCAGTATAGTAGGTACTGTACATAGCCACCCAGGTCCTTATCCT
>QMTJ01000028.1 GCA_003651045.1 Thermoplasmata archaeon
CATACAAACGTGAAAAATACCCATTAGATTTACCAAAAAACTTAACATTAGAACCAACATCATAAGCTATAGCTTTGAATTGATTCTCCAAAATAGGTTCAAGTTCCTCAACAACAACAATGTTTTTACATTTACTAATAAAACTTTTACACAACCCCCAGGGTAGAGGATGAGTCATACCAAGTTTAAGAATTCTTATATCAAGTTTCAACTCCTCAGCAACCTCTTTAACATAGTTAAAAGAGACACCAGAAGTAACGACACCCCAATCACTTGGTTCTCCTACTTCAATGATTTTATTAAAAGAGGATTTCTCTGATATCTCTCTAGCTTTTTCCATTTTTTGTAGGAGAATAGGATGTTGAGCCCGTGCAACAGCTGGAACAGTAACAAGCATCGGGTCTTTTTCAAAAAAACCTTTACCCTTCGGTTTCTGCATTTCTCCTAGCTCAACTGGTCCCCGTACATGGTTAAGCCTTGTTGTAGTTCTCAAAAGAACAGGTAATTTTAACTTTTCAGAAAGAACAAAAGCAGCTTTTGTCATCTCCTTAGCCTCTTGCGGAGTCGATGGTTCCAACATTGGTGCGTTACCGAATAAAGCAAAATACCTGTTATCCTGCTCATTCTGCGAAGAATGACAAGAAGGGTCATCAGCTGAAATAATTACATGGCCCCCTCGGCAGCCGACATAGAGATAAGTCATAAAAGCATCACTAGCGACATTGAGACCAACATGTTTCATACATGTAAGTGCACGTAAACCACTGAAAGATGCTGCAGCAGCTACCTCAACTGCTACTTTTTCATTAGTTGAATACTCAAAATAAAAACCAGGTTTTTTGTTTTTTTTAGCAAAATATTTAGCAATCATTGAAAAAGTATCCGCGATTTCAGAAGAAGGAGTACCTGGGTATGTAGTCGCTACATCAACCCCTGCTTCAAGTGCCCCACGGGTTATAGCTTCATTACCAAGTAACAATATTTTCTTACCAGGTTTATCCTCTATTATCTCCATAACACTTACACTACTCCCTTTAAAACAAATCTGTTGAACACTGGTAAAAAGAGGTTAGAATATAAAGGTAACTAATCAAGGATGATCAAAGAAAGAAACTATGTTTTTGATAACTTTTTACAAAAAAATTGGATAAAACCCTTCATCGAAACCTTTATAAATAACGGAGTTGTTTTTATAAAAACAAAAAGACAAGTAAAATATACAGGGAGGAAAAAATTATGGCAGAAAAAGAAGTAAATCCTGATGAGAACACAATATATGTTGGAAACAAACCCCCGATGAGCTATGTACTTGCTGTGGTTACACAGTTTAATGGTGGCTCTGAAGAAGTAATAATAAAAGCTAGAGGACGAGCAATAAGTCGTGCAGTTGATACTGCAGAGATCACACGAAACAGGTTTGTACCAAATGCCCGTATCAAAGAAATCAAAATCGGGACAGAGAGTATAACAAATGAAGAAGGTCGGAATTCCAACGTGTCCTCAATAGAAATAGCTTTGACTACGAAGAAATAGAAAAACAAATAATAATAGTTTATTCTTTAATAACTAAAAAGCAATTACTACAACAAAAACCCATAATTGTTGTATTAGTGGTGGTTTTTGTTTTAGTAATTGTGAGTTTCTACTATTTTTATCTTTTTTTATTAATAATCTATTTTTAATTTTTGTTTTTTTAAAAATTTGTAAAGGGAAATCATTTAAACCTTGTAGTGTATTCACTTTGCCTGTTGATGAAAATGGTGAATTATATTATTATAACAGGCGGGGTTGTTTCTGGTTTAGGTAAAGGGATTACTACCGCGTCTATTGGGAAGATTTTGCAACTCCATGGGTATAGTGTTACTGCGATGAAGATTGACCCTTATATTAACTATGATGCTGGTACGTTGCGTCCTACTGAGCATGGTGAAGTCTGGGTTACTGAAGATGGTGGTGAGATTGATCAGGATTTGGGTCATTATGAGCGTTTTCTTGATATAAATATTCCAAAGTATCATAATATTACTACTGGGCAGGTTTATAGTGCGGTTATTGAGAAGGAGCGTAAGGGTAAATATCTGGGTAAGACTGTTCAGCCTATCCCGCATGTGACTGATGAGATTAAAAGGAGGATTAGACGGCCTGCTAGTGAGTCTAAGGTTGATTTTGTTCTTGTGGAGATTGGTGGTACTGTTGGTGATTATGAGAATGTTTTGTTTCTTGAAGCGGTTCGTCAGATGAAGCTTGAAGGTGACAGGGTTTTGTATGTTCATGTGACATATGTTCCAGTGCTTGAGTCACTTGGGGAGGCTAAGACTAAGCCTACGCAGCATAGTGTGAAACTTCTTCGTGAAATTGGTATACAGCCTGATTTTATTATTACACGTTCTGAGAAACCGCTTGATAATATTCGTCGTGAAAAAATTGCTATGTTTTGTAATGTCCATGAAGAAGAGGTTATTTCTGATTCTAATGTTGATAATATTTATGCGGTAACATTGATGTTTGAAAAACAGGATCTGTGTAAAAAAATACTTCGTAAGTTGAATTTACGGAGGGAACATAATGATCTTGAGGGATGGGAAAAATTCATTAGTAAAATCAGTCGTTTGAAGAATACTGTTGCTATTGGTATCGTTGGTAAATATTTTGATATTGGTACTTCTCAGCTCTCTGACTCATATATTAGTGTCATCGAGGCTGTGAAACATGCCGCGTGGAATAATAATCTGAAACCTGTTATAAGGTGGATTGATTCTAAGGTTTTTGAAAAAGATCGTTCTCAGCTTTCTAGTCTTGATGAGCTTGATGGTGTTATAGTCCCTGGTGGTTTTGGTCTTTCAGGGATAGATGGAAAGATTGAAACAATACGTTACTGTCGTGAGAACAATATACCCTACCTGGGTCTTTGTCTTGGTATGCAGTTAGCAGTTGTTGAATTTGCTCGTAATGTATGCAATATGAAAGGTGCGCATAGTACTGAGGTTGATAAAAATACTCCATTTCCTGTGATTGATTTTATACCTGAGCAGGTTAAAATACTTCAGGATTCACGTTATGGTGCTACTATGCGTCTGGGTGCATATCCTGCTGTTTTAAAGAAAAACACATTGGTTTATCGTTTGTATGGTTCTGAAAAGGTTTCTGAACGGCATCGTCATAGGTATGAGGTTAACCCAGAGTATGTTGAAAAACTTGAGAAATGTGGCCTTGTGTTTTCCGGTCGTAGCCCGGATGGGGTACTTATGGAGTTTATGGAACTACCGGGTCATCCTTTTTTTGTTGGCACACAGGCGCATCCTGAGTTTAAAAGCCGTCCGTTAAAACCATCTCCATTGTTTGATGGTCTGATAAAGGCTGCTAAGAAAAAGAGTTTATAAGACGTGTAGTTGGCTATAGTTTCCCCTTGTTGTTTTTTTTAGAATTTTTTTGGTTTCAGAAAAGTTAATCGAAGTAAGGTAACCCCCTGGTTATATTTTTGATGTTTTATTTAGTAGACTCTTTTTGTATCCTGTTTTTATTGATACTATAAAAAAGGTAGTCATGCGAGTTAGTTATCAGAGAATTAATATAATAGCTATTATATTAAGATTTTAGGATTATTTCTATTCTTTGGGTGGAGGAAACAAGAGATGAGATTAAGAATAGCTTTAGTTCTTTTGATAGTTGAAACTATGTTGTGTAGTGGTTTTGTAATTATAGCAGTTGCTCAAGATCATGTTGACCAGCAACAAACTGATTTTTCAGATTTAGGTGTCGCTCCAGTAGGTGATGGTTATTGGTATGGCCAGTCGTTTAAACCAACGTTGAATATATTGACAAGAGTTGAATTGTATTTAGATAAAACAGATTGTGGAGATGCTGATATCATAGTTAGTATCCGGAGTGAACTAAATGGTGATGACCTTACGTCTATTTCAAAAACATCTGATCAAATCCCTGATGATGGCAGTTGGGTTGAATTCGACTTCCCAGATATACAGGTTACCCCAGAAGATACCTATTATGTTGTTGTGGGTGCGCCTGATCTTTATGGCGGGGAATATTGTATATGGGGTTCTGAATCAGATCCATATAATAGAGGATGTCTATGGGAGATGGTTGAATCCGATGGAGAATGGAGTGATACTGAAAATATAGATGCTGCTTTCAAAACATATGGGTATAATAGTGAACATATAGTTGAGTTAATACCAGATAGTTATGATTTTGGAGATGTAGAAATAGATACATACTCCCAAATTGTAGAGTTCACATTAACAAACACTGGAACTGAGACTGCAACAGGTACGGTATATATAACTGGTAACGATGCAGATCAATTTGAAATCACACAAGGAGGAGGCGTTTTTTCATTAGACCTTGGTGAATCAAAAACTATTAAAATAAGGTTTCATCCAACAGAGGCTGGGGTAAAAAATGCAGAACTAATAGCAGATGGTTCAAATTGTGATGATGATATCTCATCACTATCAGGAAACGGTGTTTATATGAACCATGCACCATATACACCAAGTGATCCCATTCCAGAAAACGGTGCTACTGATATAACTCTTGATATAGATGGTAAACTACCTCACTCTTTAAGTTTTTACAGTGGCGATCCAGATGAAAACGATTTTATAACCTATACACTATATTTTGGAACAGATTCAGATCCTCCGTTTTATGATGTTTTTTATTCACCACCTGCTACTGGTGAAATAGAAAAAATGACGTATTACAAAGATTTATATTTAGAGGATCACACTACGTATTATTGGAGGATAAAAGCAGAGGATAACACAGGGGCAACAACTGAAGGGGAAACTTGGTGTTTTACCACTGGTATAAAAATGCAGGATGTAACATTATCTAAACCTGATAAAGCAGATGAGTGGATAGATCCTTTGTCAATCTATTCTTTACCTAACCTAGTTAGATGGTCTAATACTGATGAAAAAACATGGTTAAAAAACAATGGATATGGATCCAAAATTAAATGCGAAGGGGGTTACGCTAGAGCAGCAACGAAATTTATACCTTTTGATGTAGTACATGATTGGTATGGAACAGGGTGGTTAACGGTTTCCTCGTTTATAGGGTGCCGTTATACAGTACCCATTGTATACGGTAAAAGTTCGTGGCATAAAGCACGTGTTAGTATAAAGGGATACTACGAGGGGTACATAAAAGCCTTTACTCTTGCAAATACGCATATTTCTGTAGATCTCATTATTACAGACCCTGAGGTATACCCACATCCATATTTTTATTCCCAATCTAAAGAATATGTAACATTAGAAGAAAAACATTATACAGCGGTTTCATCAGATTACGATAACCCACATATTAGTGGATATTTAACCCATGAAGACGATTATTTAGAAGCATGGCTTCAAGAAGGACATACCTATGATATATGGGTTGGGATCAACGCACAAATACTGGTAGCTGGTTTCGCCATTAGTGATCCTATTCCAAATATTATAGCTGGTGGGGCACTATCTGATATCAAATTTTGGTTTGACGA
Source organism: Thermoplasmata archaeon (assembly GCA_003651045.1). Classification (GTDB taxonomy): domain Archaea; phylum Thermoplasmatota; class E2; order DHVEG-1; family DHVEG-1; genus B24-G9. Next base: position 5,513 of record QMTJ01000028.1, read on the forward strand.
AATAAAAATAGATTATCATAATCCTCCACCTTCTCCACCTGAAAACGAGCATCCACCAGATACACCACTGGTTCCATCTGGTTCACAACTCCTTAAAACAGGGGAAACAGCAGAGTACTCAACAACCTCAGATGATTTAGATGGGGATAAAATCTATTATAAATGGTATTGGGGTGATGGAACCACAAGTGAATGGGTAGAAGAATCTTCACAACAACATAGCTACGACCTACCTGGCGTGTACTATGTGAGAGTACAAGCTAAAGATGACTCAGAATATGAACTAGAGAGTAATTTATCAGAAGGTTTACAAGTGAACGTGACACCACCTGATGGGACTATAACCATAGAAACACCAACTGCTGGTGAGGAATGGAGGCAAGGGACAAAACATAAAATAAAATGGAATAGCATAGGAGATATTGGAGATAAAGTCGGGGTTGCGTTATACAAAAATGATGGTTCTCTTGATCAGTATATAACCTCAGAATGGGTTCAAAACACAGGAGAATACCTCTATAAAATAGATCCATATCAAAAACCTGGAGAATACAGTATTGTAATAATGAGTTTAGCTAACGCTGGTTGCAGTAGATGTTTCACAGTAGTGGAAAATAACCCGCCAACCCTGCCAGAGATATCCTATAAAAAAGTAGGAGCTATGAGATATAGATACTCCGCTGTTTCAACTGATCCAGAAGGAGATCTTATTAAATATGTATTTGAGATTGATAAATTTGGGGGAAACGAAGAACATTCAACTGCTTATGTAGATTCAGGTGAAAACGGTTATCTTTATCTTAACTATAAGGGTAAGGTAAAAGTAAAGGCTGTAGATGCTTGTGGGAAATCTAGTGAATGGTCAAAATGGGTAACACCTGGCAACGCACGGTTTTATGAGAGGTTTTCTATTTTAGAAATATTGTTTAAAAAGATGATGATTGGAAATGCATGGATTCTATTAATCAAAAAAAATAATTTCTTAACTTAGTGTTTATCAAATTGTTATCTATCCTTTCTATTATTTTTTTATTATAGAGAAAACATCAAGATAAAAGAAGGTTTTTTACTGAAAACTTGTTTATACAGGGTTGAGTTTTTTATTTTGATTTTAAATATTCATCTATTGCTCGTGCAGCGCGTTTACCCGCGCCCATTGCGAGTATTACTGTCGCAGCACCAGTAGCGATATCTCCTCCTGCGAAAACACCAGGTATGTTTGTACGGCCGTTTTCATCTGTTACAATATTACCATGTTTACCTACCTTGAGGTTTTTCATAGTTTGGGATATTAATGGGTTAGGGCTCTGACCTATAGCAATCAAGGCTGTATCAATATCAAGTGTAAACTCAGAACCTGGTATTGGGACAGGTCTACAACGACCGGTTTCATCTGGTTCGCCGAGTTTCATTTTTATACATTTCACGGCTTTTAAAACTCCTTTTTCGTCACCAATGAATTCAACAGGGTTTGTGAGTAGTTTAAACTCTATACCTTCTTCTTTTGCGTGTTCGATTTCTTCAGCACGTGCTGGCATCTCCTTCTCTGAACGTCTGTATATTATGAGTGATTTTTTTGCACCAAGTCGTAGAGCAGTACGCGCGCAGTCCATAGCTACGTTACCAGCACCAAATGTTGCAACGGTTTTACCAATTTTTATAGGTGTATCATACTCGGGGAACAAATATGCTTTCATCATATTCACACGTGTGAGGAACTCGTTTGCAGAGTATACTCCATTAAGGTTTTCACCAGGGATATTTAGGAAACGTGGTAAACCTGCACCAGTGCCAATAAAAACAGCATCATACTCTCGCCTTAACTCCTCGATAGTGATTGTTTTACCAACTACAATATCATATTTTATCTCTACACCTAGTTTTTCTATATAGTCAACCTCTGATTTAACGATCTCCTTAGGTAATCTAAACTCTGGTATACCATACATCAGTACACCACCAGGTGCATGAAGTGCTTCAAAAATAGTGACACTATGACCCATTTTAGCTAGATCTCCAGCGCATGTGAGACCAGCAGGTCCTGCTCCTATTATTGCAACTTTTTTACCAGTAGATTCAGGTATCTTAGGTGGTTTAACACCTTTCATTCGTTCATAATCAGCAAGAAAACGTTCAAGACGCCCTATTGCCACTGGCTCACCGACTTTCAAAAGAGTGCACTGCCCTTCACACTGATTTTCATATGGGCAAACACGTCCACAAACAGCAGGAAGACTTGTTTTTGTTTTTAAAACCTCAACAGCTTTATCAAAATCCCCCTCAGCTATCTTTTTTATAAAATCAGGTATATCAATCTCAACAGGGCAACCCTTTGTACAGGGACGGTTTTTACATTGAAGACAACGTTTTGCTTCCTCAACTGCAACCTCTACAGGGTACCCTAATGGAACTTCGTTAAAGTTATGTATACGCTCCTCTGGTGGTTGCTCAGGCATCTTATGTTTCTCTTTTTTAACACCCATAATTTATATTCCCCTCCGTTCTAAAAGTTTACAAGCATGCTTTTCTTCTTCAACAAAACGCTGGTTACGGAGCATAAGATTATCAAAATCAACCAAATGCCCATCGAACTCTGGTCCATCGACACAGGCAAACTTGGTTTCACCTCCCACAGAGACACGGCAGCTGCCGCACATACCTGTACCATCAACCATGATAGGGTTCAAACTCACAACTGTTCTAATACCATATTTCCGAGTAAGATCAGATACAACTTTCATCATAATAACAGGACCCACAGCCCACACTACGTCGATTTTTTTACCAGCATCAATAAGCTTTTGTAATACATCACTAACAAAACCCTTAACCCCTTTAGACCCGTCATCTGTACAAATATGAATTTCATCACTAAACCTTTCAATTTCTTCTTCCAGCATTAAGAGACTTTTATTACGCGCCCCAAGGATACTAATAACATAGTTACCTGCTTTCTTTAACTCTCTCACAATAGGATACAACGGTGCTATACCTACACCACCACCAACCATAACAACAGTGCCAAATTTTTCAATCTCAGAAGGTTGACCCAGAGGACCGACAAAATTTAATATTTTATCACCGGCTTCCATCGTTCCAAGTTGTTTTGTAGTTTTACCAACTTCCATAAAAATAATAGTAACAGTCCCTTTTTTTCTATCATAATCAGCAATAGTTAGAGGGATACGTTCACCTTTTTCATCGATACGAAGCATAACAAACTGTCCAGCTTTTGCTTTTTCTGCAACCAATGGCGCATGTATTCTCATTAGTTTGACATTCTCTGATAATGTTTTTTTTTCTAATATTTCATACATAAGAAACACATCTTCCCTGTTTTTTAAATTGGCGTATGCTCAATACCTGTAACAAAGGATTTATTTAAAACTTTATTATGGAACAAAGGGAAAACATAAGGAGTGTTATTTCTAAAGTTAGATATACACGTGTTGCCCCCAGAAGCTGTGTTTTTACAAGAGATTTATGGTCTTTTAGGCTTTTTTAGTGGTTGTCAACTTAAAAAATTAATATGATAGCACCCATATACCCTCCTAGGATAAAATATGGGAGTGATGCTATCACATATAATGAAAGTTTTAGAAACTAAAAATGTTTTTGAAAGAAATTATAAAAGAGTTAAGCACACAGACTCTTGGAATATTATTGTATCATCATGGTTTTTTTCTTAGAGATTGTAAAAA
>QMTJ01000227.1 GCA_003651045.1 Thermoplasmata archaeon
GGTAACATCATATCCATAGGAATATAATAATTGTAAAAGTGATTTTTCTCAATATAGGTGCTGTCAGAGAGGGTAACATCTTCCTTCCAAAAAAATGTTACCGATGTGGGTCTACTTTACAGTTATTCAAACGGTTACCTGTAAAAGTAGATTACAGATAAACCCCCCTCTCTCTCGATATCCAAACACAGATGGCTGCAAACAGCCATGTAACTATAAAAACAAGAAAGTAGACCGCAAGTTCAAAACCAACTGGAAGATATACAACCTTGCTAAGAAACATGAAAGGGAAGGGATCATCCAAAACGCAAAATAGATCATAGATAGGATACGAAAGCCATGGAAGCATGATAAAGATAGGTAAACCACCTAAGCATCCTGCTAGACCAATAGTTCTATCTTTACTCTTAAGTCAAAACATCAGAAAACCTGTCGTGGATTGGAATCATTTCTTAGAGAAAGCGAACTGTATAAAAAAACTTGTTTTCATCCATCCCACACAAATAAAACCATGCTTTTTAGATGCAGATACAGAAACGGTACTGCAATACGTCCATAAACCAGCGACCACCAAATAAACCTCTCTCAGTAATTCTCCAAGTCCATGGCTAAACGTGGCCTCACCATATGCAATCCCTCTATCATTTATGACCAGGAGCAGCCATCTTTATTAAATTCTTCAACGCAACAATAGCTACTTCTAAATGCTTATCATCTGGTTCTTCTGTGTTAAATCTTTGAAGAAACAAACCAGGTGCAGAAAGGATTCTCGCAACTATAGAATCACTATTATTTTCAACCCACAGTGTTATTTCAAAAGAAAAACCGATTAAAAAAACCAGTAAAAATAGCATTATAACAATTCTAAACACAAGGTTTTCATAATTCAAAAAAAGAAAAACAGGAATAGAAAAAATAATAGTCAAAAAAAGAAGACTTGTACCACAAGCAGGGAGACGAATAGGATGTTTTTTAACGTTCTCCAAAGTTAATTCATCTCCATTTCTGTAACAGGATACACATTTATGCTCAGCCCCATGATAAAAAACTGTTTCATTTTTACCTCCTATTTTTACAAATAAAACAAAAAATAACAAAAAAATAATCAACCTTAAAATCCCCTCTATCAAATTCAGGACTACTGTATTAAAAACAAGTAAGTTTTTCGAATAAAAAACAACCACAAATGGAACTATAAAATAAAGAATAAAACCTGCTAAAATAGTTAAAAAAACAATAAAACAAACCTTCATTCTACCATGATTATTAACCCCTGCTGTTTCATGTTCAATGTGTTCTTCTTTTTTCATTTGTTCTACTGCGTAAAACTGGTTAAAACTCCCTTCGAAAAATCTAATAATACTTCTAACAACAAAAACATTCAAAAAACTATATTTCTTAACCAGAGAAACTTTACTATCAACGATCTCACCAATACTTCCATCTTTTTTTCTAAACGCTATAGAAATATTCTCCTCATCATTCATCATAACGCCATTAACAAATGATTCACCATGAATAAGAGGTTTATTTTTTCTATTGTTTTTTTTTATCAAATCCTTTTTCACCAATCTAATTTTAGCTTTTTTTTATTTTTCCCAACTAATTAAAACATAGATTCACCATGGTTATTAAAATGTTTTACTATAAAATCTTTTTTCAAGTAAAATCTGCGGCGTTACATATTTGAATGGAGAAAAACCTAATTTAATACTACCTATTATTTTTCTTAAAAAATTAGGGAAAGAATAATACTCTTTAGCGAGCCATCGGCTTTTTTCCCATAGTTCTTCAGGCGTCATGTTTTTTGGTTTAAACACTATATTCCATTCATCATATTTTGACCAGTCTCTAGTTAAAATCCTGTTTTCTTTTTCAAATTTATTGAATAAAGGTGTTCCAGGGAATGGACATAATATATTTACTTCTATTGCATCTACTTCCCATTTTTTAAGTGCTTCATTTGTTTTATCGAAGACATCTAGTGTATCTGTGTCTAATCCAAAAATAAACGTCCCAATTGCAGCTGCTCCATGGTCATGTATTTTTTTTACAACGGAGGCGTAGTCCTTGATTTTATTTGTATTTTTATTTAAACTATCAATTGTTTTTTGGGAGATAGATTCAAAATCTATCCACCATGCAATACATCCAGCATCTACTGATAGTTTCAAAAGTTCCTCATCTTTATTTAAAACATCTGTATGTCCATAGCAAGTAAATTTTTTATTTAACCCTTTTATTTCTTGGAAAAGTTTTTTTGTATGTTCAGGTGCTAGGGTTAATGAGGGTTCAGTGAAAAAGAAAAATTTTTGTTTCATAGATCTTATTTCTTCAACAATATTTTCTATAGGTCTTAAACGAATGTTTGTACCTTGCATTATAGGTGTCATACAGAAACCACAATTATATGGGCATCCTCTTAATGCTTCAACTCTTGCAGATGGGAAGGGATTCCCACCGATTTCCTCTTTATGTGGTGGTATATCTTCAGGTTTAAGAAAATTATCTGATTTATAAAATGGTTTAAGTTCGTTATTCTCTACGTCTTTTAGAACACTTGGCCATATTCCCTCCTGCTCGCCTATTACTACGCTATCAGCATGTTGTTTAGCCTCCTCTGGTAATACTGTTGGATGGTATCCACCAAGAACAA
>QMTJ01000228.1 GCA_003651045.1 Thermoplasmata archaeon
CAACCTTCAATTTTTCCATTTTTTGAAAAATGTTTTTCTTCCTTTTTTTAACAATAATGCACGGTTTAAAACAACCTTCATTCTACCAATCCAATCGAAATCTAAATATGTATGTATAACCTTCAAAAAGTAGAAAGTAGGTGAGATAATGATTAAAAGAAAACTAACTACAATTTCAATAATCTTTACTCTGTTTTTTACAGGTTTAGTTCAAATAGTGAATTCTGAACAATTACACACAGAAAAAGAATCAGAATATAATGAAGTAGGGTATCCAGAAGGATGGGATATTGTTATTACTAGTTTTGATAAGTTAGAGTATAAAGGATATGAAAAAATAGATGACGAAAGTTATGCAATTTATGACGTGGAATACTCAATAACGAATGTTGGAGACATGATTTTCGAAGGAGGTACAACTACCTGGATTAGATCTCAACAATCAACAATTGCATTTGCCGCTTGGGATGATATTGGTATATTAGAGCCTGGTGAAACGAAGAATTTTACACATGAAGTAAAAATACCGACAAGTGATGAAATAAATGATGAGAGTTATGTCCAAGAAAAACATTTTGCTGATCATGATATTATTATTGGTACTTGTAGCGGCGAGGGTCCTATCGAGCCTGGGAGAAATCTAAGGAGAGCAAAATATTGGAATGATGAATTAGATTATATCCCCACCCTGGCTCATCTTCTTGTAAGCACACCTTGGAGATTTAAGAATCATACGATTTTAATAAATCAGGAGGAAGTATATTATCTAGAGTTGAATAAAATCGATAGTTTACCATCTATTTTAAAAGAGAATTATCTTGGTTGGATAAAAGAACTATTAGAATATCTCAATACTTTGAATGAGGATATACATCAGATCCTTATTGTTGATGATGAAATGTTTGTTCAAAATGCCTGGGTTTACATTAAAAATGTTAACAACTGGACAGAACGTTTATGTAACAGTTTTAAAAATTTAATAGATAATATAAATGCTTCATCACGAATTAAAACTTTGTTTAACCAATTCCAAGATATAAACAGAGATTTTATTCTACCTCTCAAGGAACTTGGAGATTTCGAAGAAATAGAAAAAATTATAGAAGACTCTAATAACTTCCAAAACTGGATTAATACAAAACCCTGGATGAAACCAATAAATATCTCAGTTGAAATAGAAGGCGTAAAAGATAATGAAACAATATCTATAACCTGCAGAAATAGTTCTTTTTATTTCAAAGATGAAGACGACGGAAAAGAAGATGGGAGAGTATATGCAAATATTACAGTTCCTCCGAAGATAGAAGACGATGAAGAAAGCTATTTTCCTCCATTAGATTCAAGAGTTTTTGTCGAAGGCGATCGTCATAAAAGACTGGTGTTATCTAGAGGTATAGAACCACTGTGTATAAGGATAAGAAATGTGATTTTAAAATCTGATAAATTATTTTCTTATTGTTTTTCAAACGGAAGTTTTAGCGTTAATTTTACAGAGGAGGACTGGAATAAAAGTAGTCAAAGTCAAAGTAAAATTATTCAGTTTATCTTAAAATTATTAGATTGGTTAAAAAATAGACCGTTTTTTAAATTAATTTATAAATTTTTAGATAGGTTAAATGCTGATGAAAAAGAAGAAAGAGAGTCAGATGAGGGATACATCTATAAACCTTATCACTCAGGTGTTTCTTTTGACAATCCTCATGTTGTTTATTACGATGAAAATCAAGTTATTGTAAGATTCAATAGAGATGTATCGGATATAGAGTACGTTAATGGATGCCCGGTTTTAGAACATGAAGAAGAATTTAATGTAGTATTGGTAGACGTTACTGGGGTAGATCCAAACGATTTTATTAGAGATGTTAAAAAAAGAGATGATGTTCTAGAGGCTGAGTTAAATATTATCGGGACAGGATGTGATACAGATCCAACTGATGAACATTGGGATAAACAATGGGGTAATAGAGCGATTTTATGTGATAAAGCATGGGATTATGCAACAGGATTAAATGTAAAAATCGCTATGTTAGACTCTGGTCTTGATTTTAATCATGAAGACATTGAACCATGGAGATGCTCGTCTCAGTATGATTACGTGAATGAGGATGATAATGCAACAGATGATCTTGGACATGGAACTCACTGTATTGATCTGGTAATGGGTGCTCATAATGAAGTAGGAATTGCTGGTGTAGCACCAAAAGCTGAAATTATCCCAATAAAAGTTCTGGATGAAAATAACATTGTAAAATATTTTGATTTAGTACAAGGATTAATTCATGCTTCTCTAAAAAGGGCTAAAATCATTTGTGTACCCATGTCGATTAATGCTCCAAAAGTGGAGATATTAGAGGCAGTTATTGATGCAATCGCCTATGATCACCTCATTGTAGCATCCGTAGGTAATTTTGGAGATATGACACGAATATCCCTTCCTGCTAGATATGAAGAGGTTGTGGCAGTAGGTAGTGTAGGATGGGATGATGATACTAATGGCGATGGTGTTCCTAACCCAGAAGAGTTATATGTATCCTCAAAGAATCAGAAAGGAGGAGGTAGGATAGTAGATCTTGTGGCACCTGGTGAGCAAATATTTTCTGCGTTACCTGGAAACAATTATGGATATAAAAGTGGTAGTTCA
>QMTJ01000229.1 GCA_003651045.1 Thermoplasmata archaeon
GCTGTTATTAATGGTGCTGATATTGTTCGTGTTCATGATGTTAAGGAAACACGGCGTTGTGTTGATTTAGTGGATCAAGTTGTTAGATCCTAAACATTACAGCTCTCATCTATACAGTAAGACTGCATGTGATGTATACTTTTAACACTCGTATTGATTTTGAAATATTTCGATGGAAACATATAACATTTTTTCAAATAAAATAAATTTTTATTACTTCTTATCTAAATATAACTAAATATAAGGGCGTGTGACGAGTAAGAATTATTGATTGAATGCCATCTGATTGAATCTTGCATGAATGGAGAGTTTTATTGATTTTGATTTCTTCAAATCACTTAAGGAGAGATAATTTATATTCGCAACATATGTATGAAATTGTGATACAATTGTATCAAAAAATCAGGGAATCCATTCAACAAATATCTACAAAAGTCCTAAGTGTGAGATTTTCTTACGAGGGGACTTATCTTCTTGAAGCTGATAAAAAACTATTTTAATTCAAGTTACAGTTACTAGCTAGATAAACTCGAGGGCGGTTTTGAGGATGATAAAGAAGATAGTTATACCAACAGATGGTTATGGTTTAGAGGATCATGTTATAAAATATATTGCAAGAGCGTTTCCTTTTGCAGAGTTTGATATAATAAGTGTGGTAAATACTTTTGAAAGAGGAGTACAGTTAACAACTTTATTGTATAAGGAGATGAAAGATGGAGCAAAAAAAGCAGTAGAACATGGTAAAAATATTCTTGAAAATGAGGGGATGACGAATGTAAAAACAAAGGTACTTTATGGTATACCCTCAACTAAGATATCAGAGTATGCCAAAACGAGAGATGCAGATCTTATTGCTATGCGCGTGTATAGTAGGAAAAAAACGGTTTCTGTTCAACGTCTTGGTTCAACTGTTAGAGATGTTATAAAGAAATGTTCGTTACCTGTGCTTACACTTGCTGAGGAATGTGAAAAACTACCTATAAAAAAAGTTTTATTTGCAACAGATGGTACAAGAAAGTCAGAAAGAGCGAAGAATTTTGCGATACTTTTTTCCTCTTATTTCAAAACAGATCTTGAGGTTTTATACATAAAACAAAATAAGAACGATATGGAGCATGCAGATCGTGTTGTTAAGAATGCAGAATGGAAAGCTTCTTTTTTAGATGTGAAAGTAAAAAAATCTATAGAAGAAGGAGATGTAGTGGAGAGAATACTTGAATATGCAAAAAATAATGATCTGTTGATAATGGGTACTGGTAAAAAGTTTCTTTTTTGGCATTCTATTGGTCATGTTACACAGGCGGTTTGTACACATTCACCTGTACCAGTTATGCTTGTTAGATGTATGAAGAAGAGGTGGGAAAAACGGATCTCCCGCAGATAATAACTATTGTAATATTTGCAATAAGCTATATTCTAATATTCAGTGGTAGATTAGATAGAAGTGCAGCTGCTTTACTTGGTTTGTTTATGATGGTCTCAGCAGGTTACATATTTGGGTTTTTCAGATTTGAAGATTTACTCATTCATGTTGACTGGGATGTTGTTATACTATTGTTTGGTATGATGACTTACGTTGGTCTTATGGCTAAAACAGGTTTCTTCAAGTATATTGGTATAAAAGCTATAAAACTTTCAAAGGGCAATCCCTGGCTTATTTTTCTTTATCTGAGTTTGATTACAACTTTTATTTCTATGATTATTGATAATGTGACAACGATACTGTTGGTGATACCTCTTACTGTTGAGGTTGCAGAAATGCTTGATATAAACCCTATACCTATTATGCTTGGTGAATCAATACTTTCAAACGTTGGTGGTGTTGGAACAATGGTTGGTGATCCACCGAACATAATGATTGCGTTTGCTTCTGGTTTTAATTTTAACGATTTTGTAGTTCATCTTTTCCCCCCTGTATTAACAGCTTTATTTATCTCGACATTACTTGGTAAAATAATATACAGAAAATGGCTTAGGGAGAAACCCAAGAATATCGAAGAACTTATGAAGTTAGAAGAATTTAGATATATAAAGAATAAACGGAGAATGAGATTTTATCTTTACATATTATTTGGTATGATAGTATTATTCGCAACAGAATCCTACACTGGTATATCTGCAGCATTTATAGCCTTGGCAGGTGGTATAACTGCTCTCATTATCTCAAGAGAGGAACCGAGAGAAGCTTTTAAAGCAGTCGAATGGTCAACCCTTGTATTTTTTATTGCTCTTTTTGCTTTAGTTGGAGGTTTACAAGAGACAGGTGTTTTAAAACAACTTGCAGGTGGAATAGCTTCAATTTCCTCAAATGTGATACTAACCTCGATTATAATACTATGGGTAGCTGGTTTATCATCATCATTTGTGGATAACATACCAATTACTGCAGCGTTTATACCAATTGTGTCCTCATTAGCCCTGGATTATAATTCTGGTTTACTATGGTGGGCGCTTGCCATGGGTGTAGGTATGGGTGGAAATATTACACCAATTGGTTCCTCTGCAGGTGTGATAACACTTTCTCTATCAAAAAGATATGGCCATAACATAACTAATAGAGAATGGTTGAAATTTGGTACAATAACAGGGATAGCAAGTATGACTGTTTGTACATTGTTTTTGCTCATAATAGTCTAAAAA
>QMTJ01000230.1 GCA_003651045.1 Thermoplasmata archaeon
CTCGTTGAAATCATCCCTCTCAGTGATGGAGAGATTATAATACGTAAACTAAAAACACAGCAATCTCCAGGGGAGGGGTCATGAACAAAAAACTAGCGATAATAGCTGTAGCTACAACAGTGCTTATAATACTAGGTGGTTTTAACTCCACCATGTTTTATAGTACTCAATATCTGACATCCCAACAGGGTTATTCTTTTTCTGTCTCCTCTGCTATATCCTGGTGGGATTGCAACTGGTCGTATTGTAAAAAAATCACTATAGATCATACCAAGGTTCAAGCTAGTCAGGCTAACTACCCAGTACTGTTACATCGTGATGCTGATGCAGATCTAGCGAAATACGCGCAGTCTGATGGTGATGACATCTGTTTTGTAGACAGGTATAACACCACGAAATACCCACATGAAATTGAAAAATACGATAGTAACACTGGTGAACTCACAGCATGGGTTAAGCTACCAAGTATCTCTAGTAGTGAGGATACAATCTTGTACATGTACTATGGTAACCCAAGTTGTGGTAGTCAGCAGAATGTTTCTGGTACATGGAGTTCAAACTATGCCATGGTGCAACATCTCAATGAGAATTCTGGAACAATTTATGACTCTACATCTAACAGTAATGATGGAGCCAATAACGGTGCCACCTACAGTAGTTCTGCTAAAATAGATGGAGGCTATGATTTCGACGGTAGTGATAATATAAACTGTGGTAACAGTAGTAGTCTCAACATAACAGGTGGCATAACACTCGAGGGATGGGTTAAAGATCCTCCATTATTTAACACTATTTTCCAAAACAAGAAACGAGTAGAAATCGTTGACAAAAAAGAAGAACAACGACGTATAACACCTGGTGAAACATTCACAGTAACAAGAACAATCACAACAAACAGTAAAACTAGTGTTATTTTCGCAGCATTGTTTTCATCGGGTGTAAAAATAAAAGATATAAAGGTTGACAACGAAAATGTTTTTAAAAAAATTTACAAAGCAGATAACCCCCAGTTAGGTGAAGAAAAAACAATAGAAAACATCCGCCATAAACTACCTAAAGAGTTACAAGAACTACCGTTTATAGGCTATACTAGATGGTTCAACATAAACAACGAAACAACTGTTACTGTAACATTCACAGCAGAGAAACAACAAAACTCAACATCTCATGGTAGAATCAGCTACCTTGTTTTATCCTCTACAGGCACCTATGATTTTGAAAGTACAACACATTTACACAATATTGGTTTTAACTTATACGATGGTTTCGATCCTTTTTTTATTATAAAAGCTATTTATGATTTTTTCTTCGGTAAAAAAACCAGTAACCCATCAGTAGAAAATGTTTCTACAGGATACATTAATATTTCTATTTCTAAAGCTAAAGAGATGATTGATTCAGAAGAGAATATCATACTATTAGATGTACGTGATGTTGAAGAGTACAATAAAGGTCATATTTATGGTGCGTTGTCAATTCCTTTAATTAACCTTTCTTGTTCATCTTGTCTTCAAAAAATGTTAAGTAAACATAAAAACGATAGCATTATAGTTTATGGTAACGAAAGTTGGGAGAGCGAAAACGCTTGCAGGTTTCTATCTGAGAATGGTTACAAACTTGTTTATAATATGATGGAGGGTTTTTCTGGTTGGGAAAACGCTGGTTTACCTGTTGTTACAATTTTTGATAAAAACCCGGTGACCCCTAAGGTTGATGAGATTCTTAGAAAAAATAAATCAGTTTTTTTGTTTTTTTACATGGATTCATGTGGTTTTTGTCAAAAACAGATTCCTATTATTGATGACTTAAAGAATGTCTATCCTGGTAAAATTGAATTTATTTATTTTAACCTTACAAATGACACTGAAGTGTTCAATAGTTTTAATATCAGAGCGTATCCCACTATGTTTTTGGTTGTTGATAAAAATGATAGCGGCTATTTGTTTAAAGAATTTAGAGGATTTACTGATAAAGAGAATTTAACAAATGTTTTTGATGCAGTGGTTAACGATGGTTTCTCTCCAGGTATAAATTGGATAAGAGGTCGTTTAATTAATCACGATTTGATTAGTCTACCGTATACGGTAGCGAAACGTATCAGTGAAAATAAAACAGCACGTGTTATTTTACGATATAAAGAAGGAGTTGGTTTCGCTAAAAAAGTGAGTTTTCTTGAAAAAGCTGGTTTTATTAAGAAAGTAGAATTAAATTCTAAAAGAATCGCCGCTGGTATAATTAATAGAACTGTATACGAAAAAATTAAGTTTGATAGTGATGTTGTAGATGTTTACCCAGATGAGGATTTTAGTATTTTACTGAATGAGAGCCTTCCTCTTATTCGTTTTGATGAAGCATATAAAAAATTTGGTTTGACAGGTAAGGGAACAAAAATCTGTATCCTTGATACAGGTGTGGATTCTTCAGTTGTGAATTATAGTTATGGTTATGATTTTATTAATAACGATGATATCCCTGAGGATACTCTTGGTCATGGTACTCTAGTAGCTTCGATTATCAAAGCTATTGCTCCTGATGCTGAGATAATAGTTGCTAAAGTTATCGGTGATGATGAGATTGGTTACGAATCGACGGTTTTAGAAGGACTTAATTGGTGTATCGATCAAAAGCC
>QMTJ01000029.1 GCA_003651045.1 Thermoplasmata archaeon
ATCAGATAGGTATTCAAGTGCTGCAAGTGCTTGTTTTTCAATCTTGTTTCTTTTACTTAGTGGTTTATCAAGTAAACCTGGTGTGTCTATTATTTGGAAACGATAGAGTATATGTTTTTCTTTTCGTTCGATGTGACCTAAATATATTTCTTTTGTAGTGAATGGATACTCTGCAATCTTGGGTCTTGCAGATGAGAGACATCTAAGAAGAGAGGATTTACCTACGTTGGGGTATCCTGCTATTACAACAGTAGGTATATCCCATATATCTGGGAGTTTTTTCATAACACGTTGTGTGGTTTCTAGTATTTCTAATGCTTTATCGATTTGTTTAACTACACTTGATATTCTACCGTAGATTTCATGCTGTTTCTGTTTTAAAAAATTGATGTTATGGTTTTTCTTTAAGGCTTTAGATTGTTTTAGATATATACTCTGACAGGTTTTCCTAGCCCAGTCTACTGCACCTAATGCTTTTTTTAATTTATCTGTGCCGATTTTAATATCAAGGATTTCACGGTAAAACTGGGGTAGATTGTCTATAGATGGGAATTTTTTTACATACTGCTCCAGAGTTGAAATAATATTTGTTGAGAACGACTCAGTACTTGCTATTATTGTCTTTTTTTTACTATACAGTGTGTTTTTATCCGGTATATGGATTTTTTTTGCTTTTTTGAATGCTCTTTCCAGGAGTTTTTCAGCGGAAAGAACCAAAGGGATTTCTTGTAACATAATTATTTTTTAAAAAACTTTATGTGATATATGTAAATTAAGATATTGGTATAAAACATATGGATGAAGGATATATACTTTCAAATAAATACCGTAGAATACTATTTGATGGTTTATCATCTGGAGAGACTGATCTATATATGATTGCTAAAAAACACCATATTGTTTTAAGTATTGCACGTAAAATCACTGAAGATTTTATAAAACAAGGTATAGTTGAGAAGAAAAACGGTAAATATGTGCTTACGAAAGAAGGAGAGAAAATAGCGGATAACATTAAAGGTTAAAAACATATTATTCCTTATTTAGCATAGAGAAATTATTTGGGAGGTATAAAGAGGGTTTATGAAACCTTATTTATTGCAGACGCTGAAAGAACTTGCGTTGTTAGGAGCGATTGAGAATAAGATTGAGATTTCTTCTCAAGAGTTAGCTAAACAGTTGAAGAGTAGTCAGCAGACAGCGTCTAGGTATCTTTTAGAGCTTGATAAAATGGGTATGATTACGAGAGAGTTGGGTATAAAGAAACAGCTTATCCAAGTTACAAAAACGGGTGAAGAAGTTTTGCAAAGAGAGTATTCAGATTATCAGCAGATTTTTGATTTAACTGATAAAGTTCATTTCACGGGCAGGATTGTTTCAGGCATGGGTGAGGGGCGTTATTATACTGAACAAAATGGTTATGTTAAACAGTTTAAAGAAAAACTAGGTTTTATTCCTTATCCTGGGACGTTGAATGTTGAGATTGAGTTTGTAGAACGGAATAAACTTAGGTTACTTAAAAGACGAGATGCTATTCGTATTGATGAGTTTGAAACCCGGGATCGTACTTTTGGCGGTGTACGATGTTTTAAAGCCGAGATTAATAGAGTAGATTGCATACTTGTTCTCCCTTTACGTAGTCACTATTCAAATATTCTTGAGTTTATATCATCTGAGTTTTTGAGAGGGAAGTTAAACCTTAAAGATGATGATATAGTAGATGTCGTTGTTTATCTCAACTAAAAAAGAAGAAGAATATGAGGGGTAAGAGCTGTATGAAGAATCAGTTTGTAGCAGATGTACTTTATCAAATTGCGGATTTACTTGATTTAAAAGGTGAGATTTTTTTTAAAACACGTGCATATCGTACGGCTGCTCAAGCTATTGAGGTTTTAGATGAAGATATTGAAGTTGTTGCAAAGGAGGGTAGACTACGAGAGATACCTGGGGTTGGAGAGGCTCTTGCTAAAAAGATTAAAGAACTTATTGACACGGGTAAGTTAGAGTATTTTGAGAAATTGAAAAAAGAGATACCTGTGGGTCTTCTTAATATGCTTAAAATCCCTGGTCTTGGTCCTAAGAAGGTTGCTGCAGTGTATCAACATCTTGGTGTTAAAACCATTGAGCAGTTACGTCAGGCTTGTTTAGAGGGTAAACTTAGAACACTCGATGGTTTCGGTGAAACCACTGAGAATAATATTTTACGTGGGATACAACTCTTGGAGAAAACACGTGGACGTGTGTTGTTAAATGTTGCCTATGAAGACGGTATGAAATACATTGATTATCTTAAACAATGTAACGAGATTCAAAGACTGAGTATAGCTGGTAGTCTCCGTCGTATGAAAGAAACAATTGGTGACATCGATATACTAGCGTCATCTGATAACCCTGATAAGGTTATGGATTATTTTGTGGAATATAGTGATGTTCAAAGGGTACTCTTGAAAGGTAGTACTAAAACTAGTGTTGTTTTAAAAGATGATTTACAAGTTGATTTACGTGTAGTTAAAGAAGAAAGCTTTGGTTCTGCTTTACAGTATTTCACTGGTTCCAAAGAGCATAATGTGAAGATGCGAGGTATAGCTATTAAACAAGGTTTCAAGTTAAACGAGTATGGTCTTTTTGATAAAGAAACCAATGAATATATAGTAGGTAAAGATGAAAAGGAAATCTACAATAAACTAGGTCTCATGTATATCGAACCAGAGCTTCGTGAAAACCGTGGTGAAATCGAGATGGCTGAAAAGCATAAACTACCGAAGCTTATCATGTATAATGATGTAAAAGGTGATTTCCATGTTCATTCAAACTGGAGTGATGGTTCAGAGTCTATACAGACGATAGCGGAGTACACTCAAAGTAAAGGTTATGAATATATCGGTATAGCTGATCATTCTCAGTCTTTAAAAGTTGCACGTGGGCTTTCTGAAGAAAAGGTTGTTAAAAAGATAAAAGAAGTTGAAAAGGTTAACAAAAAACTACTTGATTTTAAAGTACTCTGTGGTACAGAATGTGATATAAAACCTGATGGTTCTTTGGATTACAGCGACAAGGTTTTAAAACTGTTTGATTTTGTATATGCAGGTGTACATAGTACTTTTAAGATGACACGTGAGGAGATGACAAAGAGAGTTACAAAAGCTATAGAGAACGAACATGTAGATTTTCTTGCTCATCCAACTTGTCGTTTAATCGGTAGACGTGAACCTTTTGATTTAGATATGGAACAAGTTATTGATGTTGCTAAAGAAACAAACACGTTTCTAGAGATTAACGCGTTTCCAGATCGCCTTGATCTCAATGATTTACATGCTAGATTAGGTAAAGAAAAAGGTGTAAAATTTGTATTAGGAACCGATGCACATAGTCTCACCCACTTAGATTTTATGCAATATGGTGTTGCAACTGCTAGACGTGGTTGGCTTGAAAAAAAAGATGTTTTAAACACTTATCCTTTAAAAGAGATTGAAAGGTTTCTGTCGAGGTGATAATACAAAAATGCTACCGAAGGAGAAAGCTAAGAAGAGGATAGAGGAGTTACGTAAGCTGATAAGGCATCATGATTACTTGTATTATGTTCTTAATAAACCTGAGATCTCTGATGCAGAGTATGATAAACTCATGGTTGAACTTAAAGAGTTAGAAGAAGCTTATCCTGAGTTTATATCCCCTGACTCACCTACTCAGAGAGTCGGTGGTTTCGCTGCAGAAGAATTCAAAACCGTTACACATGTAAAACCTATGCTTAGCCTAGATAGTGCTTTCACTGAAGAAGATGTAAAACGATTTGATGAAAGAGTTAAAAGAGAACTTGGAGTAAAAAACATTGAATACGTTGTTGAACCTAAGCTTGATGGTCTTTCTGTTGAGTTGGTTTATGAAAACGGTGTTTTTGTAAGTGGTTCAACTAGGGGTGATGGTGTAACTGGTGAAGATGTTACAGAGAATTTGAAAACAGTTAAAAGTGTACCTCTACGTTTAAGGGAGAAACAAGGTATTCCAAAGATGCTCGCTGTGAGAGGCGAAGTGATAATGCATATAAAGGATTTCGAAGAGTTTAACAAACAGTTGATTGAACAAGGAGAAGAACCACTTGCTAACCCTAGGAACGCGGCTTCTGGTTCTCTTAGAAGACTTGACCCAAAGGAAACTGCTGAAAGACCACTTGATATATTTTTTTATGAAATACTCTCAATAAAAGGAATTGAGATTAAAAGTCAATGGAGTGCTTTAGAGCATCTTAGAGAATGGGGCCTTAAGGTAAATCATCTCACAAAGAAATGCAGTACAATAGATGAGGTTATCAAGTATCATACCGAAATGGCTGAAAAAAGAGATACACTCTCCTATGAGATAGATGGGGTAGTTATAAAAATAAATGATCTCAGCTTCCAGGAAAAACTTGGTGTAAAAGCTAGATCACCTAGATGGGCTATAGCATACAAGTTCCCACCTAGAGAAGAAGAAACTGAGATAATGGATATAGTTGCACAAGTTGGACGTACAGGTACTCTCACACCAGTTGCTCTGTTGAAACCAGTTGATGTCACCGGTGTCACAGTTTCAAGAGCTACATTACATAATCAGGATTTCATTGATCAAATGGATATCAGGATTGGTGACAAAGTTAAAGTTGCAAGAGCAGGAGATGTCATACCTGAAGTTGTTAAAGTTTTAAAAGAGAAAAGAACAGGACGAGAAAAAAAGTTTCATATACCTTCTAAATGCCCGGTTTGTGGTTCGAAGGTTGTTAAAGAAGGAGCATTCTATAGATGTACTGGTGGGTTAGCCTGTCCAGCTCAGCTTAAAAGAAGTATTGCTCACTATGCGTCTAAAGGAGCAATGGATATAGAGGGTTTAGGTAGAAAAAACGTGGATCTCCTTGTGGATAGTGGTTTGATTAAAAGAGTTAGTGACCTTTACACCTTGAAAAAAGAGGATTTACTATGTCTTCCAAGGTTCGCTGAGAAATCAGCTGAAAACCTACTTAAGGGTATAGAGAACAGTAAAAACCAGAGTCTATCTCGTTTTATTTACGCACTTGGTATACCTAATGTTGGAGAACACATGGCTAGAGTGCTTGCAGAGAAATTCAACACATTAGATGCCTTAATGAATGCGAAAGAAGAAGACTTAATAAGTATACATGAGGTTGGCCCTGAGACTGCTGAGAGTATTGTATCATTTTTTAGAGAAAAAACCAACAGAGAAGAGATAGAAAGGATGAAAAAACTTGGGGTTAAAGCTACTGTTGAAAAAATGAAAAAGAAAAAAGGTAAACTTGATGGACTAGTTTTTGTTTTCACAGGCGCATTAAGCTCTTTTAGTAGAGAAGAAGCAAAACATATAGTGGAGGAGCTAGGAGGTAAAGCAGCAAATAGTGTTAGTAAAAACGTTGATTTTGTTGTTGCTGGGGAGAAACCTGGTTCAAAATATGATAAAGCAAAAAAACTTGGTGTTAAAATTATTAATGAAGAAGAGTTTAAAAACATGATATCGTGAAAAGAAAAATTATTAAAGGAGGTAAAGTTTTCTTTGAAAGAATGTAAAGTTGAGGAGAATAAAATTAGTTGTAACTGCAGCTACCCGCGTGATAAGAAAGGCGTCTGTTGCGAATGTATTAGCTATCATCGAAGCCATGGAGAGTTACCAGCGTGTTACTTCCCAGAGGATGTTGAGAAAACCTATGATCGTAGTATTGAAAATTTTATACGGGTTTATCAAGAGAGACATACGGGTGGGGTTTAAAATAAAAAACTCTTTTTTCTAAAAAAATTTTTTTTTATGTTTTAACAATAGATGAAAACAATATTTGACCTAGTATTACTGTGATTGAGAAAACCATTATAGATGTAGGCATGGTTTTCCCTAGAGAATACATGTATGTAGCTTTGTCGTCACCTTCGTCAATACCATTTGCAAATCGAACTAGTAGAAAAACGAGTTCTATAATGTATACTCCTATTACTAGGACGAAATATTCTGGTCTAATGTTTTCTAACGTGAATACCCGTGTCGTGGCACCGGGTACACTCATAGTTGATGGTATAGCACCTGTGGATATTTTACCGGATAAACTATTTAGTATGTTTGAAATCAGTTTAGTTATAGCCAATGTGATACCGCCGATGAGTGGTGCAAAAACAGCTACAGTTGAACGAAGGGTTGATGTAAGAGAAAACAAAGTATCTTTGATCTTTTTTTCTACAGCCTGTAGTTCTTTTAGATGGTCAGCTATTCTAATGATAGAGATACTTACAGCTCTCTGACTTTTTTGAATGCCTTCTACAAAAAGACGCATTATAGCTTTTATACGATCTGAGTAAACATTTTTTAAAGAACCATAATCTGGGTTAAACATAGCGTCTTTTAGATTAGTATGCAACGCTGTTAAATTGTAACCTGTTTGACTGAATACCTCCGCTATTTTAGATCCCTCCATGGTTTCTGCAGCGTACATAAAACTTTCTTCAGGTGATTTCTCTTCAGATATCCTCTTACCAAGGATATAAAGTGCGTCACTGAACTCGTTTTCCATTTGTTTAATCTCGTCTCTAATTTTTTTATAAGGATAATAAACACTTAAAGTATAGGATGTAACAGTAGCAGCAACACCCCAGATTATAAACAATGTCACAGGGAAATACATGTTTAAACCATTAGGGTTAACTATAAAATCTAACAGGGGGTTAGACGAACCATCATCTAAGATAAACGGGAGAATAAGGAAAAACACACCTGGTGACGCAATCAAGATACCAATAGACAAAGCAACACCAAGCCGTGTTTTTTTATGGATACTTCTAAGTTTTGGATGGTCAATAGGTATCACTGGTGGGTTAAAAGCCGCAGGTCTCGACAAAAGAATTTTACGTGTATAAATAAAAACAAACATTGGAAGAATAATATCATACAGGAAAAAAACCTGGAAGATAGTAACTCTCATGCCTACTAAACCTGCAGCAGGTAACATAGCTACAAGAGCAAGAGGTATCATAATCCCTATAGAATAAATAACCATCGCTGGTTGATGAAGCCTGTTCACAAACTTATTCATCATATCACGTGTACCATCCAAAGCTACATCTAGTGCTCTATTAAGCGTTACAATACGAGAAGCCTCATCACGTTCTTGGATAGCACTTCTAATGAGATGCAATGCTCTTTTGAAATACTCACTCCATTTACCCCACATTGTTGCAAAACTGGTAAGAGCATCATCGATACCATGATACACACGTATTTCCATATCCCAAAGCATTTTACGTAAATCCCTAGCGAGAGACGTAGAAGATTCAGAAGCTGCAAATTTAACACTGTTTTCAAGATTAGGAACAAGTTTCAAATACATTACAAGATAACTCAATATTTCAGGTATATCACCAAGTGAATGAATCTTCATATACCTTGCATAGGTTTTTGGATAACCTGCTAACATGTTCAACATAATCAATGGGAAAACAAATGTAACAGAGAACATCAAAAAAAGAGTGAACAGGTCAATGTTTCTAATGTCAAAACCATAGGTTAAAAAAATGAGGATGTCAACTATGAAAAACCCTATGAATGTTAAAAACGCGCCCATGTATGAAATAAGGAGTATATCATATGGTTCAACATCTAACCCTGAAAAACTAAGAAGATCAACATACTCCTTGGGGAAATATTTATCAAGTTTTATCCTTGTTTTATCATTATCTTTTAGAAGCCATAGGAAATATTTTCTAGCGATCTTAGCTGATTTTTCAAACCAATGTGCTTCTTCTTTTTTCATGTTTATATTCTCTCAACATATTCTTTAAACCATTTCATCCATTTCTCCCTAACAACAGGGTATTCTACTTTTCCATGTTGGATTTTACTTTCTTCTATGAACATCCAAAAAGCATTGTTAGCATCTCTATTAGCTATTGCCTCTAAGAGCTCTGGTTTCTCCATGCTATGTTCCACTATTGTTTTTTTGATATCTGTTCTCAGTCTAATGTTCTGAAGTGTTTTTTCTACTGTGATTCCCCATTTTTTAGCAATGTTTTCTATAACCTGGGATTGCCCCATATCTAATAAGTCTGTAGAGTAGAGCTGGTCAGTTGATGCATCATATATCATGATGTCCTGGAAGACTTCATCAGGATCAGGGTTTGTAGTCCATCCTGTTTTTGTGATTTCAGATATCTGCGTTACTCTTCTTTTTCGTTCTATGCCTCCTTCTGTTCTTATTGGTGCAGCTATTATTACTGCATCTACTGCTTTGAAAGATGTTGGTGGGACACCGATGTCGTAGACTATCCTTTCATAGACGTCACGTGTGGTTGAACCATGTATAGTACCCATAATTAGGTTTCCTGCTGCTCCTATTCTCATAGCTTCAAATAATACCTTGGCTTCAACTCCTCTTACTTCACCAAGTATTAAAACAGATTCACCTAAACGTAAAGCTGTCCTGAGTGCATCAGTAGGACTGATCTCTGTTGAACTAGAGCCAGCTGAGATGCTTTTAGTAATTAAAGACTGGATTTTATAACCGTATCTTTGTAAATCATCTACAGGTATCTCAGATGTATCTTCGATAGTGAGAATTCTAAAACGTTGAGGTATTTCTAGGATTAAAGCACTAAGAAGAGATGTTTTACCAGCTCCACGGCTACCCGCTATGAGAAGAGAAGCTTGGCCATCTACTAGGAAACTAAGGAAACCAGCGGCTTCAGGAGATATCATTTTATTCGCTATAAAATGTGTAAGAGTCCAAGGTTTCTGTCGATGTCTACGGAGTGCAAAAGCAATACCTTTTGGAGTGAGAGGACTAGATATAGCAGCTACACGAGTATGGAAAAACTCTAAATCCATATCAAGTACAGGGTTAGCTTCAGAAAAAGCACGTCCACTAAGTGTTCTAAAACGAGAAGCAAGTGCGTCAATATCTCCATCAGAGAGAAAGATATTCGAAGTATATTCCTCACCATCAAGTACAATATGCAATGGATTGTTTACCACAGGTGCATTAACATAAACATCCTGTATACGTGTATCGAGTAAAAGATCTTCTAGTATTCCAAAACCTGCTGTGTACCGTGAAAAAACATCAGCGAG
>QMTJ01000231.1 GCA_003651045.1 Thermoplasmata archaeon
TAGTGGTACTTTTATTTTACTCCCTAGTCTGTATCCAATATTAGTAAGTCTACTAGCTATGGAAGATGATACTGATTTGTAACCAGCGTAACCACTAGCGATACCAATACCCAAAGCAAAACCTTTACCCGCTGCACTACCAAACTCTCCCTTCTGAATATCTTTTACAACAGGTACTGTAGACATACCGATAAGACCAGCACCAACGACAGCTCCAGCACCTCGTGCTATTGAAAGACCTCTTGTTCCCCATTTAGCAAGAGCAAAACCACTAACTAGTTTACCACCAGCACCAATAGCAGTCCCACCTATTGCTGTTGTTCCAATCACACCCATCGGACTACTAAGGTAAAACACTGGGAAACTATTACGTTTAGTCTCCCAAATAGACCGTACTTCTATATCATATGCCTTTTGCTTACGACCGAGAAGGTATTCAACAGTAGCAGGGATACCAGCGAAATTAGATGGTGTAAGTGCAAGAGCAAATCGTTCCAACGGGTTCATTTGTTCAATACGACGACGGGTACTGCGGTAGTGTTCTGCACCCGTGTATGGGAAACGAAACTCGTAACCTCTCTGAGTCTTCACAATCCTTGTCTCTGGATGCCATTCAATAACACCAAAAGACGCCTGATGGTAGAGTTTTTGTGTTTGGAAACTAATATCTTGAAGACGTTCTTCGGTTTTTTTAAGATTCTGTAGATAACTATAATGCATCATCATAGCCTGTACACCGGATACAGTGGTTTCTCTCCCATTAGTTTTAACTATGTATCTTTGAAATGGGTTGAACCTACGGGTTTTTTCAACATTGTATAATTGTTGTACTTGCTGAATTTGTTGATTTACTTTTTGAGTCCACTCATATGTCTGCTGCATCCATTCCTGCGGAGTATACCTAGTTTTTTCTGTTTTCTCCCGTGCATGTTTTTGGTTTTGTTTCTGTTTCTGCATTTCTTGATATGTTTCATGCATTATCTGCTGACGTTCACTAGAACTACCAAGTACAAACTTTTGATACTTTAAAGGATCTGTTTTAGAAGAACCAGTTTTAGAACTAGTACCACCAGCTGGTTTAGAAGACCTGTAACCAGTCTGAGGACGACCCACCGGTTTATGTTTCTGTTTCTGCATTTCTTGATATGTTTCATGCATTATCTGCTGACGTTCACTAGAACTACCAAGTACAAACTTTTGATACTTTAAAGGATCTACCAAAAAACTCACCACCAAAAATATGGGAACATATTTTTTTCAAAAAACAACCCAGTTTTTTTTGCATCTGGGAAAAACAATATCATTTACACAATATAAATATTTTTCTTTTCTGACATTTGTTTTATCTTTTTTAACTGCATACCATATTTGACTAAAATTAAGCCAACACTCTTTCCTATCTTTTCCATCTTTAAAAAATGTACAATGCCTAAAAAGATTAATCAGAGATCGATAATCATCCCTTATTAACAGTTTTTCATTACTTATTGGTTCAATTGGCATATTCTCACCTTTTAACGATAAAAGAAAGAGGGTTTTTTGTGTGGGATAAAATATATCAGGAGTGCTTTAAGGGAGATGGGATGGGATGAAAAAAAATCCTGCACCTGTTTACGTTTTTTATCTTTCCACAAAACCCTCATTCGTTAATCCTCCTTTGCTTATTTTTTAAATGGTTGTTTTTATTTTTTAGATTTTGGAAGTATTCCTGTAGTTTTTTGTAGTACTCACCTGTTTTTATGTTTTTATGTAGTCTTTCGTATTTCACCATGTTTGTTACCCCAATCCAGTCTGTTTTTACATCGTGGGCATTCTTTCGGATGAACTGTTCTTGGCGTCCATTGGTATTTACATCTTGGACATACTAATTCTTCACTCATCTCATATCAACTCCTCTAATTTCAACTTTAAAACTATCACCTATTGAATTAAGATAATACTTCTGTTTTTTGGGAGTAGATCTTCTAATTGTAGTGAACAAACAACCATCGCAATCCATAAAAAACAAAAGCAAATACCTATTATAATCCTTCAAAGGATAATTTTTTTTCACGCCATCCTCAAAATAAACAGTATCATATTCTAAAAAACTATCCGACCATTCAGAAACACTAGTTTCAAGAACATCAATCAACGTAACAGGATTAGAAACATTAATCTTATTAAGTTTTCTATACCAGTGACTAAACTTTATTGTTTTCACTTTACCACATCCTTAAGTGAAATATCAGGGGATGAAACAACAGAAAAACAGATATACTAGAGGTGATAAAACGAGTAAATCATATCCTTGTTGTTTCATCCTATCCTGTTTCATCCATATCAATACTCCTTATCTTGGTTTAAAATGGTTTAAAAAATTGATATATAAACCAACTACAACATTCAACATCAACATATTAACATAAAATATAAACGAAATAACAACAAGTACACCAGAAAAAATCAATATATGAAGATTTTGGAAATAAAAGGAGAAAAAAAACGAACAACTCCAAAAAACAAAACATCCCAATCCAACTATAGCAGATCTCCTAATATTCTTCCTATACTTATGCAGATCATCCAACCCAAATTCATATAATTTTTTCATATTTATATCATCTCCACTTTTACATCA
>QMTJ01000232.1 GCA_003651045.1 Thermoplasmata archaeon
TCTTTCGTCCGCTCAGAATGTTACCATCGAAAACTGCAATATTTCGAATAACGATAATTATGGAGTAAGGATTAGCTACACTGGATGGGTTGGAGATAGACCAGAAAACAATACAATAATAAATAACAACATATGTAACAATAAAGTAGGAATTTATATTACTAATGGAACTGGATCGATTGGACCCTTCAATATAATACACTGTAATAACATATACGGGAACACAGAAATGGGATTAAATAATACATCTCCAAGTCTAATAGATGCAAAATATAACTGGTGGGGATCAAATACAGGACCACACGATGATCATGATGCATCTGCAACTCTTCCAGATTACAACAATTCAGATGGACTTGGAGATAATGTAACATCTTATGTTAAGTATAAACCTTGGCTGAATGATACAACACCACCTATACAGACAATAGAAATTGGTAATCCAAAAGTCCAGAGAGTATGGCGAAGCAATCTATACGACGTGGTGGGTCCATACACACCTATATGGATTAACTCTACAGATAGAGGTGATTGCAACTGTACCTGTGATATAGGCATATCAGGAAGTCACCATATAACATATTCGGTATGGCTGGCACCAGATCTTAACGCATCCCAAATCAACTGGCAACATTTACCTCAATATGATACTACTGTATATGATGGAGATGATGGGGTAATTGATGGAAAAGTCCATGTGGTACTGTATCTAAATGAAACATGCCTCCACCAAATTAGATATCAATGCTGGGATTATGAAGGAAACAGCGATGGGATGTATTCAAAAGATCTATTTGTTGACAAATGTCCACCTACAACAAATAAAACTGTAGGCTGTCCAGAATATGGGGCTGGAATCATTCAACCACCGTGGTCTAGTGGAGAGACACCTATTTTGTTTAAATCGTCAGATAAATGCTGTTTGGAAAATGGTACAGGTGTACACAATATTACCATAATGGTCTGGTGGAAGCCGGATACTTGTAACAGTTCTGGACCAACAAATGTCATCGAAACGATAGTTGTGGAGGACCAAAGTAACGAGGATTTAAATGATACAGAGGGCGTAATTGAATACGAATATCATTTCAAAAGGAGTGGATTTTATGAACTTGAATGGTGGGGAACAGACAATGTAGGCAATTCCGAGGAGCACTGGAAACAACAACACCGTGTAGATATAGAGCCACCCATTATAGAGAAAACCCATCCATCAACTGGATACTACCCACTTGGAGAGAGAAACATCAGTTTCTTGTATGAGGATAACTTCGAGGGTGTGGATGGAGGTACGTCGAGCTGGTCAACTGACGATACTACTTCACATCTGAATACAAATAGTTGGTCACTACTTAATGGAGATGCTGAGGTATCGGCATATGCTGATGGAAATAGTGCCAATTTGACGCACCGTGGAACAAGGGGATTAGGTGTTGAAGGTGGAGAGCCTGATGAAATAGATGTCAGGAATATAGATGGTGCAGAAAGAATAGAAATAACTTTCAGTCGACCATATCATCTAAGCTACTTTGAAGTTAGATCATTATTTTCGGGAGAAGAAGGGGATGTTTCTTTCTGGCTCGATGGTCAACAAGTTGGATACTATCATCTTGTTGGGGTGGAGACATCAGGCAACGGTGTTGTTGGTGTAAATGTGAACTTTTCAAATATAGCAAATACTATCGTAGATGGTACGCCCACTATTATTATCGATAAAATTGTATTTTATATCGATCAAAATGCCCCTTATGCATCATATAGCACATATGCAGTAGCGGGATTAAAGGTTAAACCAGCTGCTGGCTATCTGAAATGCAATACACCATTTAACTTGGATGTAAATGATATGCCAAACACAACATGCAATTCAGGTCTGTATGGTATGTACTGGAGATATGAGTGGGATAGCGATAACGACGGACAGGTAGAGCAGTATCCACAACCTGGTGATGCAGGGGCAGTAAATGGAACAGATATTACAGATTATTTCTGCATAGATGCACCTAATATCGACAACTATTGGTGGTATTCATATGGAAACGGAATACAATTTCCATTAGATTGTCAGCATGATCTCTACTATTTCGCTATAGATAACGTGGGTAACTATAAATGGATATTCCATCAGATTTACTATGTTGACAATAAACCACCAGAGGTTTACACTGAACCAGGGAATCCATACTGCTGTGAAACATTAGATAGCATCTGCGTTAAAACTACGACACCAATATGGATCAACGCTTCAGATGATACAAACAACTGTCAAGCAGGTGTTGAATCAATATTCTGGAGATACAAAGATGATGATGGTCAGTGGTGGCCACGATCTCAAAATGATCCATATGATCCATATCCACAGTTTGGCGTAGTATCTGGTGAAAACCTTTATTACATGTACGGAGACCTCTATGGACCAAGTTACCCTGAAATCTACAACCATTACTGGTATTATGTTGATGATGACACAGTAAAGTTTTACTGGAATGAAGAGTGCAACCATACACTCCATTATTTTGCAAAAGACAATGTATGTAACCGTTCAGAGGTACATGAATATGTTTACCATGTCGATGATTCACCTCCAACTATTATAAAAA
>QMTJ01000233.1 GCA_003651045.1 Thermoplasmata archaeon
CATTGTCTTGTTATCTTGGTATTTGTTGTAAACGAACTTATGATGGTGAACCTGCTATGAAACTGGAGAAGTATCTAGCCCAGGGGAAGCCTAAATATTTGTTTGAATCAAATGTTAAAGGTGGTATTGTTGAAACTGTTGATTTATTTAGACAGCTTGATGAAAAAACAAAAACATCACAGTTTTTATCTGAAAAACAGAAGGCAGACTATGCTTACTCGTTTGTAAAAACAATTATTGACAACCTTGTAGACATTGCTGTCGAACACGCTGAAAAACAGGGTGTTAAAAACATTGGTCTCTCTGGGGGAGTAACATATAATATACCTATCACAGTTATGGTTGAAAAAAAAGTTAAAAAACACAAGGGTTTAAATTTATTGGTTCATAACCGTGTACCCAATGGTGATGGTGGTATATCCATAGGTCAAAACGCTATAGTTGGAAATAGACTTTAAAAAAATAATAAAATCTAATATAATTATAATTGGATATGTTTCTTATTATGAGTAAAAACCTTGATCTCGTTAAAACACTTTTAATCATAATTATTGGAATGTTTATACCATTCATTGGATCAATAACTTTAACGTATGGGTTAGATTTCACAGATGTCAACGATTGGTTAAAAATTGGTTATACCTTCAGTTGTTTCCTCTTAATTTTTGGAATAGAACTTCTAATGGTTTACCTGTATTTTGTGGTAACTAGCAAAATTGCATCTCAAAAAATAGATAAATACAAACCAAAAAAGTAACTTTTGTCCTCATTATAATATATGTTGGCGAACTATTTACCTTCTGTGTAAATCCAGTTTTTGTATGTATTGTTTCTAATGTTTTTATAAGATAAATCTTGTCCATTATTACCTGAACTAAGCCGGTCGATGATGACACCTTCGATATCACGTACAATGATCTCTGTTTCATCCTCGCTATAATCAGTAGTAAAAATCTTTCCATCCTTATAGATTATACCCTGTTCTGAGTTATAAACAGGTTTTTTACTAAACTGTAACTCCTGATCGTAATCCATGATATCCTCTAGGTTTTTAAGCTGATAGGCGTCTTCAGCCATACCAATCATGGTACGGTAAACCCGTATCTTATCTGAACTTGTTTCACTATTAATCTGCCCTTTAATATTTGCAATAACCGCTGGTATATCATGTTGATTCAACTTGAGTAATATTTCTCTCCAAAACCAGTTATATGTTTTACTAGCGCGAGCATTTACATGTTCAGGTGGTTTATCAGGCCAAAGGATAATTTTCCCATTAAGAATACGATGCTTTTTACGCCACTCGTTACGCTGCCTATCAAGCTCTCTTTTCCTATTACTAACATTATTATTGTTTTTCTTTGAAATAGGTTACACCCTCCAAGGAATACTTGATTTTTAATACCACTATTATTTGTACGTTGTTTTCTTAATAAAATATAGAGTTCTTCACACTTATCTATTTTTCCCTCTATATTCTTTTTTTTGCTGCTACTATTAATTTTTTTTAATGTTTTAACCGATTTAAACCTGATATATCTCCAATTAGTTTTATTTTTTTGAATAACGATACTCGATGTTGCAGCTTCCTTCAATACTTACCATACAGGGACCAACAGGTGTTTCCGGTGTACATTTCTTTCTAAATAGCGGACAGTCAAAAGGAGATATAAGTCCTCTAAGTAGTTCTCCACATCGACAACCTTTTGGTTCTATGAACTCTTTACTCTTGAGTTCCTCAAAATCATCCTCATATTTTTTACGGGCATCATATTCTTCAAACTTTTTACGAAGCATTAAACCAGACTCTGGTATAACAGGGAAACCACGCCATTTTATATCACAGGGTTCAAAAACCCTTTTCATGGTTTCCTGTGCTTTAACATTACCGTTTTCACGTACTACTCGTTTGTACTCGTTTTGAACAAAAGCCGTTCCTTTTTTAACCTGCTCAACCAGCATCCAAGTAGCCATCAAAAGATCAACTGGTTCAAAACCAGCTATCACCTGCGGGACATGATACATTTTAGAAAGAAACTCATAGGGTTTAGTACCAATGATTGTGGAAACATGACCTGGTTCAATAAAACCGTCGATTTTAATCTCACCCATTTCAATAATCGCCTGTAAAGCCGGTGGGATAGTACGATGACAACAAAGAATCGAAAAATTCTCAGGTGGTTCATTTAAAATAACAGCAGCAGTAGTTGGAGCAGTTGTCTCAAAACCTACAGCCATAAAAACAACATCCTCATCTGGGTTTTCTCTCGCGATTCCTACAGCATCCTCAATCCCATATACTGTTCTAACGTCACATCCTTCTTCTTTCATACTACGTAAAGACTCTGTCTCACCAGGTACATTGATCATGTCACCAAAAGACGTGACAATCTTACCCTTCCTAGCAAGGAGAAGCATCTCCTCAATCTCCAACGGGGTTGTAACACAAACAGGGCAACCTGGGCCTTGACCAATCTCAACACCACAACGTCTAAGTAATGAATCGAGACCATTCTTCACCAACGTATCCTGATGTGTACCACATACATGCATAAATTTTAATTTTAAACCTGTTTTTTTTATCTTAGAAACAATCTC
>QMTJ01000234.1 GCA_003651045.1 Thermoplasmata archaeon
CCCCCCGGCGGTGGTTTTTAAAAATTCCTCCCTTTAAGCGGCTCAGGGAATTCCCCCCCCCCCCTCATACAGCATATGTTTCATAAAAAAACCAAAATTTTTAACTCCTGAAAAAACAAAACGAATATCAAAAGATACACTATTAGAAATATTAAGATTAACACGTGAAGTTTTAAAAATCTCAGCCATACGTTCAAAAGAAACACGACCATTACCCCAACCACTACCGAAACACTCAACATGTATCCCATGTTTTAACAACTTGTTTATAACCCACTGCCTATACCTACTCCATCCTCCAACAAAAGAAACATCAAACTCATAATCAATATTATCAAAATCTATATTTTTATCAAGCATAAAAGAAGCAGGAGGAACAAGAAACACACGATCACAACCAATACCTTTATATTTACTAATAGCAAATTTATCAGTAGTAAGACAAATACTAAAATAAGGAGCAAAAAAACGTGTGAAACTATCAAAACGCCACTGATCATCACAAAACCAATTCACAGTAACATACCTATTTTTAAGATAATCAAGTGTTTCAAAACTAAACTCGTTTTTCATTAAAATAAAAAAAACCAAATCAGGATTAACACCATCAACAAAACTTTTTACATCCCGTTGCAACTCCTGTTTTTTATTATTTCTTAGATACTCATCATACCAGAAAGGAAAAACATCCACCCCCAACTCCTTCAAACCCAGATACCAGTTTCTATACTCTAAAGAATCACCACGATTCTTATCACCATAATCATAACGCAAAAACACCGTAACAATCTTCATTTTTTGTTTTTTCCTCCTCATCTTCTTTTTTTAACAGTTGGATGACGGCAACGAGTGGTACGGTTTCTACCACGACCACCACGTTTCCAACCATACCTGCTACCATTCTTCCTACCGAAACGATTGTTTCTACCGTTCATAATTTTTTTTACCTCTTTCTATTTTTATCTCATTAATTTTTTAGCTACCAATTCAGCATTCTTTAAAGTAGAAGCTATTTCTGTTTTAACAATTCTACGGTTTTTTTCATCAGCCAATTGAACAATATAATGTTTAGGCTTCCGTATCTTATGAATTATAACGCTTTTACGTGCTTTTTTATTATACCAGGCATTTCTATATTTTTTTGCCCAATCTTTAGTCATTTCTATCGCCTCCTTTTTAGTTTTTTAAAAAAATACTCTGCATCACTACGAGCCTTCAACCGAGTAACACGATCCTTTGTAACATTCGCTAACGCAAGAGCTTTACGCCCAGCAGACAAATACCTACGTTTCAAAGACCAACTCCTAGGAGTAGCACTAAGAAGCCTCCTCCGACGAGTAACAGGTTTCTGCGTCTTCCTCCAACCAGTATGAGTCTTTGGATGAAACCATATTTTTTTCCTTCTCATTTTTTTTAATACCTCCTATAATAATCCCATCGTGGTTCACGACGGAAACTCCACATGATAAACCACACAACAGGAACAGCAACAAGGATACTAAAAAACAAACTAAAAACCTGACTATACAACGGGATATACTCGTTTGACTGAGACTCCGCATTAGCAAAATCAGCATTGAGAAAACCAGTGAACAAAGCATCCATGAACGGGTTAAAAGCAAAAAAACTTATAACAACGACAAAAACAAAAACCAACATACTAACAACCGCATGGATAATATTCACCTACATCATCCCCCCAGGATAATTCCGCTCATTATACAACCGTACCGTATACCAACCACCAAAAACCAAGTACACTATAAGTATAGCACTCCATATGAACAACATAAAACTATGAACACTACCAGTATCGTCTAATGTTGCAAAAACTGTTACAACCTCGTTAAGAATATAATACAAAAAACCTAATACGAACAACCCTGCTATGAAAGCAAACACAGGAAGAATACTACCACTCTCATTATTCCAAAACTGCCTCATAATTTTAACCGTCCTATTTTAAACTCACGAAACATATACTTTTTACCAAAACCACTCCACAACATACTACTACTACCCCTTCCGAAAAGACCACGAGGAACAAACAACAAACCAGCAGGAAACCTAGACTTAGGAACATATGGTTTAAACACTTCTTCAACCCTAGCTTTAGACCGAGACACAGGTACAACATCAGTTTTCAAAACAGTACCAGATTTCCTTACAGACACAACATCTAGACTAGGAATAACATCCTGTTTTTGTATACTCACTCGTTTCATTGCCTTAGCAGGTGAAACACTAAAACTCCAAGTCATACCAAACCTTGTAGATGGTTTAGTAACAGTAAAAACAAGAGGTTTAACACTAGTTTTTGTTGTTTCAACAGGGTAAACCAAAGGAACAAAACCTAAACCACGTGCAGGGGACAAAAAAAACATCGACTCAGGTTGAAGAACAGGTTTTTCAAACCGTAACGGAACAGTTCTCTGACGTAAACCACCAAAACCCACTGCTTCTTTCATAGTGAGATCACGAGACTCAAATGTTTTAACACTCTTAAACGTGTAACCATACCTACCTCGGAACATACGCCATTTCATAACACCTAATGTTTTAGTTTCAAAAAGAGGTTTACCACCAGTGGTTTCA
>QMTJ01000235.1 GCA_003651045.1 Thermoplasmata archaeon
AACACGCCACCAGTTCGTAGACCATGTAACTGCTTGAGAAAGCTTAGGATGATTATCAACAATTATAACTGGGCTACCATGATGAGCAGCTATATAAGAAGCTTGGGCAAAATGATAAGCACCATCCCATTGCCCTGCTGGTTCACGTCCATACCCTTCTACATCATCAGCTACGTACCAGTAATCATATGGTTCAATAGTAGTAAAAATAACATCGTTCTCACCTGTATCTTTTCTAATCGCGTTATAAACATCTAACGATGTTGTAAACTTTTGTTTAACATTTGCTATTTCTTTTAACTGGTTTTCAACGTCACTATTAAGATAGTTTCCAATATCTACAATATAAATATTTTTTACACCGAGTTTGTACAGAACATCTTTTGTTTCATTGTTAAGAACATCTGCTTTTGTATAAAGTAATGGAGCATTCAAGGTACTAGCTAATACTGCACCGTTACAAGCAGATTCTATTTGATCTCCTTCTTCTCTGGTGAAGTTTTGACTCCAGCTGTATTCAATTGTGAAATCTACATCATGATCTAAATCTCCTACACTGAAAACACATATTGAGTAATTTTCATCCTTAGATGTTTCACCCAGTTCTTCTAGATGTATCTTGATTTCAGAGTCTTTAGATGTTTTCTGTAAACTCAAAACTTTTTCAGCTGCTTCTTCTAAAGAGAATGAACTTGCTATCTCGGTACCAACAGGATCTATCACTGCAAAACCAAGATCTACATTTGGATCACTAGGTTTAAGAGTGAACTCAACGTTTCTACATCCATATGGTATCATTTTATCGATTGGGATATCAACACCGGGTAATAAAGCAACATCAACTGTCATAGTATTATGATTAAACAAAGCTAGGAGACCAGTGGGTTCAGGCGTGCTGTAGAAGCACATACTTTCCATTTTACCTTTTTCGTTGTTGTTACTAATTGATTTTTTCTGTATAGCGCTAATGCTTAACTCCCAGTTGCCATAATTTGATATATATGAACCAACAAGTTCTTTATATGGAGGATATGGGCTACTATATGAATCAGCTGATGCTTTTACCATTCCTAACTCGGGATCATATATCTGTAAATCGTAATCTTCTTTTTCTTTCCATTTCATTTGTGCTAAAACATATTTATACTGATGATCATTTATTTGGAAGGTTTTATATGTAGCACCAAGTCCTATAATAGGGCGTTGCATTGTAAAATGTTCTTCTTTGACTTGAGCAGTTTTTATAGTTCTTTTTATTTCCCCACTTGTTTTGATTGCAGGGTTGTTATATTTTTCTTTTATAACTGTTACTACTGCGTTATCACTATGTGACCAATCATGGAGTGCTAATTCTTTAGCTATTTCAAAAGGACTATTAGAGTTGATTATGGTGTATTCTCTAGCGTTCCAGTTACTTGGTATTTTACCTTGGGGTACATTAATCAGTGTCATCTGATCGAGTTTACCACCACTATAGCTCATCCAGTCTTCCATGAAATAGTCTAATCCTTGTCTAGGGTTGAACGTTCTATATTTGGTTTCTTTAGATTTATATTCGTCTTCATAAAACAGCAGAGGATGCGAAAATAGTTTGTTGTTTTGTTTAAAAACAGCAGTTGGAACAGCCGCGAGATAAGCATAATCATCAAGCATGGAGTCTTTATCGAATTGTATCATTGTTGTTTTTTTCAATGGTATAACATTTGTATAAGACGGTCCTTTGTCGAAACCTGTAACCTGTTGTAGGTTAACACCAGAAGTTAATGGTATAAACAACCCAGAGAATAACAAGCTTAACACTACTGTTATACATAAACCCTTAGAGTTTTTTAAATTTCTTTTCATTTTATTTTTCCCCCATTTTTTAATTATATATTTTTTATTAATTTTTTGATAGAGAGTAATATTTTCTAATTATAAATGCTTTTTCATACTATATATTATATTTTTATGTATATTATATTTTTGTTATATTTTTGTAAGAGTTTTTTAAAGGAGAATAGTTAATACTCATTTTTCCTCAATACATATATTTGTATATTATTATAGTAGCAATCTTATATATTTAAGGTTTTTTATTATTTTTTCGATTATTTACCTATTTTTTGATTAAATTGTTGTATTCTTATAAGACAGTTATGTTGGTATGATAACAAAAAGTGGCGAGGTAATTCATTATATTATAACCTATTGTTATTATAGTAACAAATTATGTTGTGAGGTTTTATTTTTATTTTTGAGTATCACAATAAATATAAAAGGGGTAATATTATGGAAGGATGAAGTAGGATGAACGCAGAATTAGTTAAACTCTTTGAAAAACAGCATTATGCGATTGTTGGTAGTCATTCTGGTGTTAAACTTTGTCATTGGATGAGGCAGAGTTTACTTTTTGGTAGGGAGTGCTATAAGCAGACTTTTTATGGGATTAAATCTCATCGTTGTCTTCAGATGACTCCTACGGTTAACCATTGTACTCATATGTGTATTTTTTGTTGGAGGTATCAGGGTTTTACGGAGAAAGAACTTAAGGAGGTTGATGATCCAAGGTATATTTTGGATAAGTCTATTGAGGCTCAGCGTAGGCTTATA
>QMTJ01000236.1 GCA_003651045.1 Thermoplasmata archaeon
AAATTCTTCACCAAGCCAGAAGACCCTGATAGTATTAGTGTTACAGGCAGCACTACAACCTCAATTAGTTTCTCTATCAACAAGGCAGACATGGGCCCTGGTGCAACCAGCTACACCTATGTAAGATACAGCACTACAGGTTACCCAACCACGCGTACCTCTGGCACATTCGCATTTAACACTACAAGCACAACACCAACAGAAACTGGTCTTAATCCTGGTACAAAATACTATTTTTCAGCCTGGGCATGGGGTGAAGAAGGAGGCATAGGGCAATATAGCGATACATATATCACAACATATGGGTACACAAAACCAGGTGACCCTTCAAACCTTAACGCCTACAACCCTACCGCGACAACTATTGACCTCAGCTGGACAAAAGGATCAGGATCAGGAAACGAACAAACTGTAATTCGATATAGAACAGATACCTATCCTTCATCACCAACTGATGGAACAGAACTATATAATGATACAGGAAGTACAACAACAGCCTCAGGGCTTACACCTGGACAGATTTACTATTTCAGAGCATGGACTTACGATCCAGATAGCGGATACTTCTCATCAGGATACAGTTCAGACTCAGAATACACTCTACCAGCAGATATAACCAATTTTGATGCAAAAGAACCTACATCCACATCAATCAACATGAGCTGGACAAAAGGATCAGGAGGTGACAAGACTGTAATCCGACGGTCAACATCTGGCTACCCTACCTCGCCAACAGATGGTACAGAAGCATACAACGACACAGGAACATGGCATAACGATACAGGTCTATCCTCTAACACTGATTACTACTACAGCGCCTGGGCATATGACAGCGATTCAGGATATTTCAGTGCAAACCCTGCTCAAGACACAGAAACAACACTAACGGGAGTACCATCAGTAACCACAAACACGTCAACAAACGTTGAAGAAACATCTGCCACACTAAACGCTTATATAAGTAATACAGGAGGAGAAAACCCCTACAGATACATCGAATGGGGACTCTATGGTCAAACATTTACCCATAACGAATCCCTTGGTATTGGAGGAGTAGGAACATACTACAAAGACATCACCGGTCTTTCAAAAGGAACACGGTATCATTTCAGAGGATTAGCTAACAACTCACGAGGATGGGGATATGGTAGTAATCTAACATTTCGAACAAAACCTGACCCACCTAACGGGTTTAGCGCCACTGCCATAAACAAAACCAAGATAAACCTAAGCTGGAATAAGGGAGACGGCGCCTGGCATACAGTAATCATACGTAAAGCAGGGAGCCCACCGAGTAGCCGATCTGATGGAACAGAGATTTACAACGACACAGGCACAAGCTATAGTGATACTGGATTAAATGGTTTCACCACCTATTATTACCGCGCATGGTCCATCACCGACACACCTGATAGACAGTTTTCAGATCCACCAGATGCAACAGCAAGTGCAACTACTTGGTCACCAAAAACGATATTAGCTAAAGGAGATGCTTACCAGCTTGTAATCAATGGCACCACACTATATGGATACATCAACGGAGTATTATTAGTCAACACCACTATAGATACAAACTGGCATCATGTAACGTTCACATATAATGGTTCTACTGCTAAACTCTACCTTGATGGTGATCTTAAAGACACAAACACGAGTTACAGTCAGACGATAAAAACCAATGACGAAAACCTCCTCATAGGTAAAGACCTTCAGGGGACACTAGATGAAGTACGTTTATGGAACCGAGCACTTACATGGGAAGAAATCAACGCCTCATACAATGCAAACGCAACAGGATCATACTATCACAACTTCACTGGTTTAACATATGGAAATTATACATACTATGCATATGCTATAGATACAGCAGGAAACGAAAACACCACAGAAACAAGATACTACAACTGTACCACTGGAGGTAACCAGCCACCTCAGAATGGTATACCTGTTTTAAACAACTTCGACGATACAGACAATGCATATGCACAGAAGAAATGGTACAATATAACAGTAAACTACTCTGACCCAAACGGGTACACTGATTTAAAATATATGCATATGGAACTCAAACAAGGTACAACCACCAGAGCCGTTTTCAACTATACAGAAGCAACAGATACCTTCACTCAAGAAGATTCTCTAAATAAATTCCAATTGGACACTACTGGGTCAACAGCAATAAAATCAGGAAATAATATAACAGTACACTGGCATTTTAAACCATTCTGGGGTGCAAACGAGGAAAACGATGTAGATATAGTATGCTGCTGTGTAGACGACAATGGATTATATGATAAAGATACATATAGTAACCAGTTTGATGTGGTAACAAATCTTTTAACTAACACTATAGAGTGTAACGATACCAATGATCCAGATCGCGTAAGTATAAATGAAAACATACAAGTTAATTTCAGTATCAGATACGCCGATGACCCCAGCAGCAGCACCCCCTCTACATCCTATCCACCTGATGATGAATTCAACAGTGTTTCAGTGAGAAACAGCTCAGGAACCACCATGGCTACAGACACTACGATAACAAATGGAAATGGATCAGTAACCTTTAATGCACCATCAACAGTTGGA
>QMTJ01000030.1 GCA_003651045.1 Thermoplasmata archaeon
ACTGTAAAGTAGACCCACATCGGTAACATTTTTTTGGAAGGAAGATGTTACCCTCTCTGACAGCACCTATATTGAGAAAAATCACTTTTACAATTATTATATTCCTATGGATATGATGTTACCGATCTAGATTGACATTACATTCACTAAAAATATATAAGAGGGTCATAAATTAATGGTTAAATGGTGGTAGAAATAGAGATATTATTTATTCAACCTTTTATTAAACCAGAGATTAGATCTGCTTTTTTTAAATTAATGTACAGTTACTTTAGTAAAATTGCGTTTTTTGATACATATTTAGCTTTTCAACAGTTAGCTGCGGTTACACCTAGAAGGCATTCAATAAAGATTTTTGATGAAAGATTTGAAAATATTAATTTTAATGAGAGGTGTGATATAGTTGGAATAACCTTTCCAACTGGTTTTGCCCCTAGAGCTTATGAGATCGCTGATGAGTTTCGTCGTCGTGGTAAAACCGTAGTACTAGGTGGTCCTCATGTTTCTATTCTACCGGAGGAGGCTAAACAACATGCTGATAGTGTAGTAATAGGCGAGGCGGAACTTATATGGCCTCAGCTTTTAAAAGATTATGAGAACGGGGGGTTAAAACCGTTTTACAAACAAGAAATTCCAGTTTCAGCAGAATTAATCCCGCCTGCTAGGAGAGATATAACTGCAAAATACTGTAAACCTGTTGCGAGGGTACAGGCTACACGTGGTTGTCCAATTGGTTGTGAATTTTGTGGGGTACCAGTGATAGAGGGTAGATATTTACGTAAAAGACCTATTGAAAATGTGATCGAGGAGATAAAATCTATACCTCAGAGATTCTTGATTTTTTCTGATGCATCTTTAACTATAGATCCTAGTTATACTAAATCTCTTTTCCAGGAAATGAAGGGATTAGGTAAAAAATTCAGTTGTTTTGGCAACACAGACGTTTTAGGGAGAGACGATGAATTTTTGAAACTCGCGAAGGAAGCAGGATGTATTTTGTGGTATGTAGGTTTTGAATCGGTTTCACAGGAGGTTATAGATAAATTAGGTAAAAAAACCAATGTCGTTAAGGAATATGCATCTGTTGTTGAGAAGATACATGAGTATAAAATGGCTGTATCTGGATCGTTTATTTTTGGTTTCGACGAGGATCCTAAGGATCTATCTGATAGAACAGTAAAAGTCATGAATGAGATAAATCTGGATTTAGCAGAAATTAATGTATTAACTCCTTTCCCAGGTACTCCTCTTTTTGAAAGACTCGAAAGAGAAGGTAGAATTACTATAAAAGATTGGTTTCATTATAGAGAAGGTCAGCATGGGACAGAGGTTGTATTTGAACCTAAAAATATGTCTAGAGAGGAACTATATGATCACTATGATACTGCATTTAGAAAATGGTTTTATGGTTTGAGTAGTATAAAAAGAATTTCAAAAAGTATAAAAATTGGTTTTTATCCATCATTATATGTTGCTCTAGCAAATACTTTCCACATATGAATATTTAAAAAAGTTTAAAATTTTTTGGAGAATAATTTTTTTTTAAAACAGTGTTATATTTCTTTATGTTTTCTTAAACTAACATTAAATGGAAGTGGTACCCCCGAAAATATTGATATCATAGCTGAAATTATGTCTAATATGCCAGGTAAGGGATCATCCAACGATTCGAAATCATATTTAACTGAGGGATGAAAAGATTTAATATATTCTAAAACAGCCTTATTTTTAGATGGTATATCACCTATTTCGCTGGAGGGTATTCTCTCAAATAAAATATCTGATAGCCAAGCGGTATCTGAACATAACATCCTGCATTTTGTACCAATTCTGTAAAGAGTATATTCTTTATTTTCGATTGACCCCTCTGCACATTTAAAAAGAAGATATGGGAAATCTAAACCAGATTTTATAGAGAGAGCTACAGCTCCCCAGAATCTACCGTTCACTTCTAATAATTTCACTTCTTTATTTTTATTATCAAATTTATAATCTATTTCTGCAATACCTTCCCAGTTCATAGCTTTCAATAGTTTTATCGAGTAATCTTTTATCTTAGAATCCACTGGAACTGCTTCTCGGTAGGTAGATACACCACCATTAACAGGGTACGTTCTTAAAATTCTATATTGCATACAGGCAACGCATTTACCGTTATGCATAAGAACCGGGAAACCTATCTCTTCACCATTACAAAACTCTTGTACTAAAACAGGATGGAACTTAAATGGTTTAAACCTATTGACAAAATTTTGAAGACTAAAAAAATTTTGGAAATATTCCCTTTTAAAATCCATCTCAGCATCAACAGGGTTTCTGTAATTCCTTGAACCAGGTTTCATAACAACAGGGAATTTTAAATCCTTACAAGAATCCAAGTCAGAGGAATCACTTACAACAACCGTCTTAGGAACGGGGATATTAAGACCTCTTGCGAGTTTCATAGTTTTATTCTTATCTAAAGCCTTATCTAAAATCTCCTCTGGGGGAAACAATAGTTTAGAATTTTTTTCGAACCTATTCCGATATTTATTTAAAGTAATTAAAAGAGTTTCAGGCCACATAGAAATTATATAGTTAATCTCATGTTTTTTTAAAATCTGTTCAACAAACGCTATAAAATTTTTTTCA
Organism: Thermoplasmata archaeon; assembly: GCA_003651045.1. Lineage (GTDB taxonomy): Archaea > Thermoplasmatota > E2 > DHVEG-1 > DHVEG-1 > B24-G9. The sequence goes on from QMTJ01000030.1 coordinate 2,632, forward strand.
TCCTCATAGTTAGGAAATATATACCCTTTTGTTAAATATTTAGAAAAAAAACATCTACTTTTTTTGTCATTAATTCCATAAACTTTAATTCCATGTCTACCTAATGATTGTATAACTGCTAATTCCATCTGAGTTGACAAGCCTACAATTAAAACTGATTTTTCTCCTTTCATTTATAGTATCACGTTATCTATTTTTTCATCACGTTTAATATACTAAATATTATTTTTTTTCTTCTCAAATCTATAAAAGCAATGTGGATCGTTATGGATTTTACCAGTTGTTGAAAATGATCTACAAGTACAGCCACCTTTGCAACTCAATCGGTATTTACAGTCTATACATTTCTCACCTAACATCTCTTTTTTAAATCTCCTATTATAAGCAAAAGAATTAGGGTCATTCCAGATATCGATGATGCTTCTATCACGGATGTTACCCTCTACAAACTCATCTGATAGAGTGAGACATCCAACTACGTCCCCGTTACATCTAATACCTAAAACTGAAATACCAGCATAACACCCATTCCATTCAGGATAGAGACTTAAATTAGGTATAACCTTAGAGTGGAAACCAAAGTTATGCCCCCCAGTAACTCTTTCTTTAGAATATTTCTTCTGAAGAGATGAAATAAACATACCAAGTGAATAATATTCTTCTTCAGACAACATAAGCTCTAATGGGAAACGACCTATTGGAATAGCCTCCTGTAACTGCCAATCTACACCTACATCTTCAAGTATAAACTCTGTCATCTTAGGGATTTCTTCAAAATTGATTTTATGAACAGTGGTAATAGCATTGGTAGTAAGACCTGCCTCATTAGATGCTCTCATAAACTCTACAGCCTTTTCAAAAGAACCCTTAACACCTCTTATATAATCATGTGTATCAGCAAGTCCATCCAACCCTACAGTTACACAATCAGTTTCTAATTTTGTTAACTTAGGAATTATATCTTCCACGTTACAAAACCCATTTGAAACTACAGAAAGATTCATACCTAAATCCTTGATTTCTCTTCCTATTTCATACCAATCTTTCCTGAGAAAAAGTTCACCCCCCATCAATGCTACACCTTTACATCCGATTTCTTTTAAATCTCTACAAAGTTTAACACCCTCTTTTGTAGATAATTCATCAGTTGTTTTTTCACCTGCAGAAGAACCACAATGTAAACATTTCAAGTTACATTTTAACGTGATCTCCCAAACAGTAATAGATGGGTAATGGATATTGTTCATATAAAAAATAGAATATGATATATCTTTAAATATTTTGTATACTCAGCATTTTTTCCAATAGTTATTATCTATTAAAGATTTGAACAGGGTTGAAAAAGAAAAATTTAATTGATAAAAAAGTAAAGCAGTTTTCTTAACATTTTGTCAAATTGGACATATTACAACGAAAAATATTTAAATAATGAAATTTAAACAGAATTACCATGAAGAAAAAACACGTCGAACCTATGAGCCTCTATAAATCTGGAGGCGGTTACGGAACAATAAGTATTAAAGAGTTCTAGTAACATTTCATAAAAAAAGTCTAATTTAGGTATATTAGAAAAATTTTTTATTCGCCTTCAGATAAAATAAATAAAATTGGGATATATCTCAAATAATGATCCCGTTTTTTCTTTCTTTTTTTGATTTTTTCCAGTTTTTAACTTAATTAACAATTTTTTAATATATCAAAATTTAATAGAAGAATAAATTTTTTTGTTAAGTAAATATTCTCTAATTTACAATAAAAAAACTAAATGTTTAATCAAGTTATCGTTTTTTCACCATATATTATAAATCTTATTTTTTCTTCATTTATATGCCAATTTGTAAGATCAGTTTTTTCAAGTATTTTTCTAAGTTCTTCAAAAGTATATGCTGCCCTATTTATCGAAAAGTAATCTTTTTTAACTTCTCGTGGTAGTTTAAACATTGCTATTTTTTGCAATATTAAGAATAGAGGATTAACATTTCTTTTATGGGCACGTATGAAATATTTGCCACCAGGTTTAAGTACACGGTTGATTTCATTAAATACAGCTACTGGGTTAGGCCACTCATGAAGTTCACCATTAGAGAATACGCCATCAAATGTGTCGTCTTCAAATGGTATTTTTTCAGCATTACCATGTATATGTTCTATTCTTTTTTCTAAACCTGGGTATTCATTAACATTTTTTTTAGCGATTTCTATCATCTCTCTACTAACTTCTAATGCTTTTAGATACGTATCTTTTGTATGTTTTAACCATTCGAGACCCGTGTATCCTGGACCATGTCCTATTTCTAAAACCACTCCTTTTGAAATACCTGCATTAATAAATTCAGTAGGGTTTAGCCAGCCTTTATCTCTTAAAAACTTCATAAACAGGTCATAATTTTTTGTTTCTGTTTCCCCGGTAGTCCCATATTTTACTTGAACACGTTGTTTTACTATATTAACCACCGGGTTATATATACATATGTCATTTATAAGGGTAGCTCATTTTTTTTATCTGTTTACATTTTGTTATTATATTCACATCCCTACTACAATTTTGTTATTATTGCAACATAAAGCTTTTAAACTATCAACGTTAAATGTAATATTATGAACAAGAAAAAACATGTTGAACCTATGAGCCTCTATAAATCTGGAGGCGGTTACGGAACAATAAGTATTAAAGAGTTTTAAAAAATAGTGAAATATGGAACAAACACCATATTTCATTTATCTTTTTAATTTAATCTTTATTAAATTAGCATATTTTAAACTAACATATTCATAAATTTAGAATATAAAAAAATAAAAAAACAAACAAGGTATTACTCTAGGTAATGAAATTTTTGTTGATAAATCCCCCTGCAGATTACGAAATCTACGGAAAATCAATCGCTGCATATAGAAATTATGCCCCTCCACTAGGATTATTATACATCGCCAGAGCTTTAGAAGATGAGGGGCATAATGTTGAAATTATAGATTTTGAAGCTGAAGATTTTGTAGAAGAAAAAATTATACGAAATCTCAACTCAACAGACGTATTAGGTTTAACAGTTACAGCATATGCTTTAAAAAACGCAGCTAAGATTTCTAATTTAGTCAAACAGAATGATCAACATCTACCTATATTAACAGGAGGACCACTTTCTACTATACAACCAGAACAGACATTAACAGATATAAATGCAGATATCTGCGTTGAAGGAGAAGGAGAAAAAATAGTTGGCAGAATAGCTAAAGCATTAGAGGGAAATGAAAACCTCAATGATATACCTGGAGTTCACTATAAAGAAAATAATATAATAAAAAAAGGACCCTCTGCAGAGTTAATAGAAGACCTTGACTCTATATCATTCCCAGCTAGACATTTGGTAGAAAAATATAAATATGGTTTTTATGGAGGAGTATCCACTTCAAAAGGGAAAGCTACATCAATGGTTACTAGCAGAGGATGTCCATATAACTGCAGATTCTGTTGTGTTAATACTATAACAAAAAGATACAGGTTGAGATCGATTGATAACATCATGAAGGAGTTAGATGAGTTACATCATAAGTATTATTATATTTTACTTTTTGATGATAACTTCCTTGATAATAAAAAAAGAGCTGAAAAAATAATGGATATGATAATAGAGAGAGGTTATAATTTTGAGCTTGGCATAGCTGGTGTGAGAGTTAGTGATGCTGATGAGAGAATATTCTATAAAATGAAGAAAGCAGGTGTAGTATCAATCGCGTTTGGAATTGAATCCGGGAATCAAGATGTACTAGATTTCTATAATAAAAAAACAACAATAGATCAAATTGAGAGAGCAGTAAAATTAAGTAGAAAAGCTGGTTTATTTACATCAGGTAGTTTTATTGCAGGTGCACCAATAGAGACAAAGGAACATCTTAAGAACACTTTTAAAATGGCAGTAACATTGCCTTTAGACAGAGCAGTTTTTACCCATCTCAGATACCTTAAAGGAAGTGATCTATGGCGAGAGGCGGTTGAGGCGGGTAAAATAAAAGAACATGAATACTTAGTAAAGGCTGATTCCAAGAGGGGACTAGGTAATTTCTCTTATGAAGAATTGGATAAATGGGTTTCAAATGCAGATAAAAGATTTTTTTTAAGACCAGGATATCTATTAACTCAATTTTTTCTAACATTTCTAAGGAAAGATTTAACTCGTTTTAAATCAGCATTTTATCTGTTACGTAACAGGCTCTCTGGAAAAATCTAAACATTACAATTGCCATATTAAAATCAATATAAAAAATAGTAGTTATGAAACCCAAAGTGAGAAAACCAAGACCTTTAGGTCTTGGATGAATCACGTGGAAATGTAAACGTTAAAAACGCCGTTAGGCATTTTTCCCCCTTGCTAGAATGGGGAAGCCATGCAATTTTATTGCGTGGGGGGGGGTTACTAATCATCTCCGAAGGATGATCTGGGATAATCACTCTATGATAGATTTTATAATTAATCTGCTTAATTATTTATATCAAATAGAAATTACTATACACGCAGGGTTAATCTATAAATAATAGAGGTTTAGAACTTGGGATTACTTCGTTTAACAAAAAAAAATTTACCATCAAACAAAATCGAGTACAGTATATGCTGGGAAGATCCACAAACAATTCAAAAGGCGCTTCATATAAAAAAAGATGATGTCATCCTCTCAATTTCTTCTGCAGGTTCTAATGTACTAAATTTTTTATTATATGATCCAAAAAAAATATTATCAGTTGATTACAGTCCATATCAAAATTATCTATTAGAACTACAGGTTGAAGCCATACGAAACCTAGATTACCATGAATTCATAGAATTAATAGGCGCTACTTCATCAGGAAATCGTGAAAAAATTTATAACTCAGTGAAAAGTCAACTAAATAGGGAAACTAGGTTATTCTGGGATTCTAATATTGATTTAGTAAAAAAAGGAATTACATATAACGGCAGACTTGAACAAGGTTTTAAGGTACTTGGAAAATATATGAGGTTTTTTATTGGAGAAAAAAAATTGGAAAAACTTTTTAAATGTAAAACAATAGAAGAACAAGCAAGTTATTTTTACAGATATATATATGGAATACCATGGAGATTAGGTTTTGGTCTAGGTTACAATAAATATCTTTTTAAGATAAAACTTTGCTATCATCTTCTACTTATTTACAAGAGCACTAACAGAATAGATATTAAAAAATTTTTTAGGTACATACAGAAAAGTTTCTACTCCACGGATATCCTCAGAAAAATAAATCATATTTTTACAGATGTTCCTCTGAGGAATAATTATTTTGCATCTTTGGTACTACTTAATAGATACATTGATAGTGATTGTTTTCCACCATATTTAAAAGAAGAATCTTTTGGTATATTAAAAGACAGAGTTGATAGAATAGAGGTGATAACATCTAATGTTTTTGATGTTCTAAGAGAGTTACCTCAGAATTCTATAGATAAATTTAATCTTTCAAATATGTTTGACTATTGGGTGAACTATAAAGAATTTAGGCAATACCTCGGGGAGATTTCAAGAGTTGGACGAAACAAGGGGAGATTCTGTTATTTTAGTACAAGAATAGATCGTAAAATCCCAGATGATCTTGAGTTTATAAAACCTGAGAGGCAACTATCTTTACAGCTTTTAAACGAAGATAGAACTTTTTTTTATGGAGATTTTCAGGTAGGTGAGATACTTAAATAAAAACTTGGAGGAACAATAATTCTTTCTCTTGTTTTTGAAAAAATGATATTAATGTAATGAATATTTACTTATTTTTATGGGAAAAAATGAAGAGTTATCAAAAAAATCTTCATCCATTGTTATAAGTAGGTCTTTTTTGCTTTTTTTTATCCCGTTTTTAGTGTTTTTTTTAAGTGTTTTGCCGGTGGTATATTCTTTTGTAGTAGTTGTATCTTTTCTAAATTTCTATAATTTTTTTCATATTTTGTTTTTGTGTTTATTACTATGTATAGGAATATTTGTTTTTTTGATATTAGAGGTTTTGATATCTGGTTTTGTTGTTAAAATTTTTAAGATAAAATATGAGGAGGGAGAGTATAATGTTACATTGTGTGATAAGAATGTTTTTAAGTTTACCTTGTTTTATTCGATTTATTTTTTTCCTCTTAATTTAGTTGAACTATTTGGTTTTATTTATTTAAAAACTGTGTTTCTTAAACTAGTTGGTTTGAAAATAGGGAAGAATAGTGTTTTGGGTAGTAAAGGTGTTTTTATCTCTGATCCTTGTCTTACAGAGATTGGAAGTGGTACACGTATAGGTTCTTTTTCTACTTTTACGTCTCATGTTATTGAAGGAAAGAGAATGTTTATTAAAAAAATAAGGGTTGGCAATAATTGTTTGATA
>QMTJ01000237.1 GCA_003651045.1 Thermoplasmata archaeon
AAATCAACAGGTGTCAACGGTTTTTCCTTAAATTTACGAATAGTAAAAGTAGAACCACGTGTAACAGTTTTTGCAAGAGTTGTTTGTAGTCTACTACCATCAGGTAGTTTACCATCAACGATAGGAGAATAAACAGATATCTGTTTACCACTCAACTGCGCGAGACGTACAACAAAACTATCAAGTTCCTCCTCGTTTTCAAACCATATATTCGTCGGAATAGCATCATACTTCTTATGATAAATAAAAATCGGTACATGATGACCATCACAGCTTATATCCTCTATACCATCATCCTTCATTACAATGTCAATCTTACCATAACCAAGGAACTCTCTAAAAATATGATAAAAAATTTTATCCTTCAACTCCTGCTCCTCAGGTGTCAACGTGTTTCCTTTCTTTCTTAAAAACAACAGTGGTTTTTTCCCTCTATGTTTACCACCAGTTTTATCATTTTTTTCTTCTTTTCCCTCTACACGATATGTTGTATGTTTAAATAAACTTTTAAAACCACTACCAATAGGTTTACTCTGTTTTTTCCTAACATCAAAACGTATATTATTATCGACAATTATCCGTTCTAAAGTCTCTTCAAGATATTTTGCCTTTTCTTTTTCATCAACAACATTTGATACATCAACATCAGAAAGCATTTTAAACAAACGAGTTAACTCATTTTTTAACTCGGTCTCCTCCTTATTCAAAACAGGTTCAATAACCTCATACACATACTCATTAATACTGTGATCATAAACAATCCGTCTAGTACCAAGACCTTTCCAACCGAAACCTGTTTTCTCCTCTATAACCTCCTTACCCTCATCTTTTATAGGCAGAGTAGTGTAAGAACTTTTTTTCTCTCCCCCCTTGGCTGAATAAATCTCCTGCCTCCTCAGTTTAGCTTTTTCAAGAAGACCCTTAGTTTTTTCTACCTTAGTATCTAATCCTTCTTTTACTTCCTCATATTCACTATCTAATCTTTTTTCAACTAAGGAATCTAAAGATTCTCCATGCTTTTTTTCACCCTGCAACGCCTGTTTCCTCTGCTGTGCTTTCTCAAGAAGACCCATAAAATATCACAGCTCTATCCTCATTTACCCAAGTTTTTATATTTACTAACAACACGTTCATAAACCTCGAAATCTTTAGACTGAACAAACTCATCAATGGTTTCGTCAGGGAGTTTCTCCAAAAGCCTATCAATAATTATAAGAGCCTCTCTAACTTCTTCGTCCCAATTAAAATCTTCTCCTTTTTTAGACACCACAGTCTCATCTTCCGTAGTAGAAGTTGTTTCAACGGTTTTATCTTTCCTTTTTTTACTAAATAGTCCAACCAATTTTTCTTTCTTCTCAGAAGTTTCTTTTTCAACTTTCTCTTTTTTCTTTGCTTTCTGTCTTGTTTCAAGTTTTTTCTCCCGTTCAAGTTTCCTACGCATTTTTTCTTTTTCCCTTGCTTTCTTCTTTGCTTCTTTAGCCCTGATTTTTTCCTCTCTCGCTAGTTTTCTTAACTCCAATTTTCTAAGTTTCTCTCTCTTCTTCCGTTCTTCTTTTTTCTTTTTCAACTCTTCTTCTTTCAACCTTGCCTTACGTTTCATCTCCTCGTATTCTTTCTTCTTTTTTTCAAGTTCCATCTTTGTTTTCTCTAATTCTTTTTTCACAGTTGATAAACCGTTACCATTATCCTTAGTAACATGTTTCTTATCCTTTTTCACAGGAGTATCTCTGTTTTTTCCTGTTTTTTTAACGTTGTTTCTCCTAATTTTTATACGTCCAAGAGCCATCACTGTTTTATGCGGCATTGTTTCATCTTCTTCATTAAAATGAATGCTATCTTCCTCCATTAACGAGGGAGTATTATCTGTTTCAACATCTCCAAAATATTTTAAACCGAGGTTGGCCCCCTTCGTTGGTATTTCAACCTCAAATAACTCATCTTTGAAACCACCTATTAAACCTTTTTTTTCTTCAACCTCTAACAATGGTGTAAACTGAGATTTCTCCAGCCGTCTCGCCCAGGGTTCTCTGATCTCCACGATCTCTTTTAAAATAGAACCACTTTCTGTTTTAGAAGAAATACCTATACTATCAGAGGTAACTGTTTCACGTTGATTTTTTTCTATGATTTCATCGATTTTTTTAACAATCTCTAGATGAAAATCAATAAGGTTATCCTCTATAGTCTCTTTATCTTGTGTAGAAGTAGAAATAATAGGTTTTTTAAAAGGTCTAGGGTTGAATCTTATTCTTTTATTTCTTAGTGAATCAAGTAGCCATAAATTATTTGTTAGAAACATCCCCAGCTCTATATCGTATAGTTTATCATCAATCATCTTATATTTACTAGGCATTCTTACCAAATCTCCCATGTGGATTTAGTAGATGCACTACAACAAATAACCTGTTTGCGGCATCCCATCTACAAACATGTAAGGTAATATTAATTTAATAAAAGTTTCTATCAAAAGGTATGAAAAAAGTATGTGGAAAAAATTGCTTTTTTGGATAAACAAGACTTAACTGTTAGAAACCAAACAGGGAAAACCCAAAGTTTTAGCTTTGAGACAAATCGCTT
>QMTJ01000238.1 GCA_003651045.1 Thermoplasmata archaeon
ACCTGGCAAGGTTATGGTGGTATAGGGATACATCCAGCTACTGGCGACTGTGTTGTAACATGGCATGAAGATGAAGAAGGAGACGGTACATTTGAAACAGCTTTAACATATGATAACTATTATACAACTAGTGCACCAGGTAACTGGCAGACACCAGTGGTCTTTCATTCATCTGCGCATAACGAGTACATATGGCCATATATAGAAGTTGGTCCGTCACCATTGGGTGAGGGTTATGTACGTATCTATCAATTAACTACTAATGCTGAGCCTAACTCTGCAGGGAACCCATGTGAAGATGTCAGGTTAATGTATATAGATGTTGAAAACACTGCTACTGCAGATCTAAGTAGTTTACTCGATAAAAGCAACTGGAATGAAGTCACGATATTCACTGACTGGCGTGCTAAATCTTGCCGTCCATTCCAATCATTTGCTATAGACTATAACCATCCTGGGAAAGTAGCGTTTATAGGTGATGCAGTCTGGGTTGAAGGCGACCAAGGTGATATGCCAGTGGATGAAGGAATGTTCGTCTGGGAATCATACGACTATGGTGAAACATGGGATACCGCGAATCTACACTCTGATGGCCCAGGTGCACCAATCTATTATGTAGAAAACCCAGGTCATTTCCCAGATGCACCAGAACAACTCGAGGTAACAGTTACAGGATGGCATGGTACAGCTCTGTATGATTCTGACGGAAACCTACACTGGACGTTCTTACAGACCTATGGATACTCAGATGAAAGCGGCAGCTATTACTTCCCATATTATATGCCGCAAGCAGAAGCAGTATGGGATGGCAGTAGTTTCACATTCCGTGAAGTACCACAACTTCCAGGGACAGATCCACTCTCAGGCCATACCGTTCCATGGGATACAGAAAATACTTACCCAGTAATCGGCTGGAGTACATACCCCGCTGGTATATTCCATGAAAACACACAAAAAAACGCTATCAACCTAGAAAACCATTGGATAGCCCAAGTATGGGTTGATGGAACCTATCATCAACTTGGAGAAGATGGTGATCCAAACTATGCAGACTACATAGACCACCCAATTATATGTATATCGATATCAAATGATAACGGTAATACATGGTTCGACCCCATAATGCTCACAGATGTCTTTAGTGACAAATTTGATTTCTCAGATCAAATCACAGTCTACCCATATATCTGCGATCAAATAATCGACCTAGGAGACGATTGGGGGCTACTATACATGTACTACTTCGATGATAACAAATTCGGGTCAGCAATACAAGGAGGAGGGTTCGACCCATCAGGTGATATTACATACTGTGCTGTTAAAATAAAATTCTCAGCAAATGAACCACCAACTACACCAACAATAACAGGTAAAACAAAAGGTAAACCCAACAAAGAATATAGTTTCACGTTTAAATCCACAGATCCAGAAGGTTCTGATGTCTACTACTGGGTTGACTGGGGAGATGGAAACAACACCGGCTGGGATGGACCGCATGCGAGTGGTGAAGAAGTAACACTATCTCATACCTGGAGTACACAAGAAGCATTTACAATCAAAGCAAAAGCAAAAGACACAGCCGGTGCAGAAAGCGACTGGGGAGAACACCCATTTAGCACACCAAGGAACAGAGCAGCATTCTCTATACTACTAGAAAAATACCTGATAAAAGTACCGTTTATACTACGATATCTTCTAAACATATAAAAACAAAAAAATTAAACCCCTTTTTCTTTTTTTATTTTTTTAACAACGTTAAAAAATTTTAGAGAGACAAAAAAAGAATTAGCACCATAATAATATGAAAAAAAGGGGTTTTTTCTTCAGAAATCTTTAAGAGAGATAAAACCTATTTAAGAAAAAAGATGTGGGAGGCGGAAAACGGCATGTCTAATTATGATGTTCACATAAAAAGACTATTAAAAGAGAGTAACACTGGTAACGTTAAAACAGAAATCTGGGCTGAAATAACTAATAAAGACACTCATGAGACTATAAAAAAATTGATATGGTGGGAGGATGATGAGGGTATATATCATGATGAGACATCTGATTTACCAGTAGAGTTACGTGGATTAGTAGATAACGCTTGGATTGAAAAAAGTAGAAAATGGTAAAAAAACATTTTTTGAAAAAAAATAAAATCTAAAATAAATTATCAATTTATGCTAATTGTTCCTTAAAAATAGGAGTATATTAATCGCTAAATCAGGGGTTTTTTTTCTTATTGATTTTATTTGCTCCTGTAAAAAACTGGATTACATTTTGCAATGTTTTCTAAAAGAAGAAGTTAGTACCAATAGTAGAAAAAACCACCAGTTATTCTCCTAAATAAACCCTATCGTTTTCATAGAACATCTCGTTGTTACTATATTATGAACCTTTACAAAGTAAAGCCTGGGGGAGAAATCACGATTTTTGGGCAACTCTGCCCAGTTTTTCTCCCTATGGGCTTAGTGGGCCCGCCGAGATTTGAACTCGAGTTACCAGCACCCCAAGCTGGAAGGATGCCAAGCTACCCCACGGGCCCGTTCAAAAACAAAATACCA
>QMTJ01000239.1 GCA_003651045.1 Thermoplasmata archaeon
AAAGAGGATTTAGAAAAAGCAAATACTATAATTGAAAAAAAAATAGGTGTTAAACCTAGGTATTTTATACCACCATATGGGAAATATAATAATCAGCTAGTTGAAACATGTGAAGCTCTAGGTATGTCTCTTCACCCATCTTATAAAATAAGAGAAAAAAACAATGATAAATACTATAGTGCCCATCTATCAGATATAATTGGTAAGAAAGAAGGATGGTATGTATGCCATACCTCTAAGGGTCAACCGTCTCATAGGAGGTTAGATAAAAATTTACAGTATCTATCAGAAAACAAACTAACTAGATTCTGGGAATAAAAAAACAAATTTTTCTTTTGATTTATTTCCATTTACTTAAATCCAACCCTGTAAACTCCACTAGTTCCTTATTGTATGGCTCAAAAAATTTTACTAATTTTTCTCTTGTCGATTTACTTATCTCTGGTACCTTCCCTCTTCTCATGTTTAACCCTCTCTTTATTATTTCAGATAAATATGGTATCTTTTTTATCATCTCGTGTTGTGCTAATAACGCTAGTTTTCTACTTCTCGCTGATCCACCTACATTATATTTTTTAAGTTCTCCAAAATCAAAATTTTTATTTATACCTAAAAACTCTGCAATCTCTTCCAGTTTTTTTTGATTAATCTCTTCTAATGTTAAAAAAAACATTTGTGATTTAGGAAAATATTTATTCCAGTTTTTCAAATGGAAAATATAATTGCTTATATTTAGATAATTTGTTTTATTTTCTCTTCTGTTTTTTAATTCTTGTTCTATTGCTTTTTCAAACGTTTCTGCAAACTCGGTTCCATGTATCACATTATGCCAGTATTCAGAATATGCTCTTTTTATAGGATCTCTAAATATAAATATTAATTTAACATCAGGTATATGTTTTTTTATCCTGAGTGGAACTTTTGGATCAAAAAAATAACTTGGTGACTTTTCTCCTACTGCTTTTTCTTTTTTATGTTTCTCAAAGAGCGATTCATACCATTCTATACCTTTTTCATAGTTTCTACTAAAGAAATGTGGTTCATTTATAACAAATACATCTGGATGTCTTTCTAGATAAAACAATAGTGATGTAGTACCTGATTTAGGTGGTCCTGCGATGACGAAGTTTGGTAACATAAGTAGGATTGGAAAAAGAGGAAGGGATTTATTATGTTTTTTATGGTTAAAATACTAAATTTTTTTGGTAGGTAGTAATAAAATATACTTTAATAACTTGTTGTGTATTTCCATATTTTGAGTTTATGTCAAAAAATATTGTTATAATCGGAACAGGATATGTAGGATTAGTAACAGGTGCATGTTTCGCTAAAGTAGGTAACACTATCACCTTTGTAGATATAGATAAAGAAAAAATTGATATGATAAACAAAGGTGTTGTTCCATTCTATGAACCTGGATTAGATAATCTTCTCTCTTCATACAGGGGGAAAATAAATGCTACTGTAGATTACAAGGTTATAAAAGATAATGATATAACATTTGTTTGTGTAGGTACACCTTCAAAAGATGATGGAAGTATTGATCTTATTCATGTTAAACAAGCAGTGGAAAATATCGGTGGAATTCTCAAAGAAATAAATAGATGGCATCATGTAGTTATAAAAAGCACAGTTCTCCCAGGGACAACAGAGAAAATATTGTTACCCATTCTAGAGAAAAAATCTGGGAAGAATGCCACCATGGATTTTGGTTTGAGTATGAACCCAGAGTTTTTACGTGAGGGTACAGCTGTTTATGATTTTCTTAATGCAGATAGAATAGTTATTGGTGCTAACGATGAGAGAAGCGCTGATGAATTAGTTAATCTTTACAAGAGTTTTTCTTTAAAGATATTCAAAACATCGATTACTACTGCTGAGATGATAAAATATGCTAGTAACGCATTTTTGGCAACAAAAATCTCTTTCGTAAATGAGATTGGAAACATGTGTAAAAAACTTGGCATTGATGCCTACGAGGTCGCGGATGGCATGGGGTTAGACAAAAGAATAGGCAGAGCGTTTCTTGACTCGGGTATAGGCTGGGGAGGAAGTTGTTTCCCCAAGGATTTGGATGCACTTATATCCTGGGCAAAAATGATTGGAGAGGAACACAGGATTATAAGTAGTGTTGTGGAGGTTAACAAAAGACAGCCACTAAAGATGATAGATTTACTGAAAAAACATGTTCCCAACCTTAACGGAAAAACCATTGGTGTACTTGGACTGGCTTTCAAACCAAACACAGATGATATCAGGGGGAGTAGAGCTGTTCCAGTGGTAAACCAACTCCTAAAAGAAAAGGCAGTTGTTAAAGCGTTTGATCCAAAAGCGATGGAGAACTTCAAAAAAATGTTTCTTCAGATAAAATATTGTTCATCTGCTGAGGAAGCATTGGATAGTGATGCAGTATTGGTTTTAACAAAATGGGAGGAGTTTAAAAAACTTGATTTTACTGGAAAGATTGTTATAGATGGCAGGAGATTATTGGAGGCAAAGAAAACAGCAAGAATCTATGAGGGAGTGTGCTGGTGAAAATGAAG
>QMTJ01000240.1 GCA_003651045.1 Thermoplasmata archaeon
AGAAATAATATTACCTAACTTAAATCATGCCACACAGCAGAAGAGCAAAAAAATAAAAAAACAATCTTAATACCCAAATATAGATAAAACATCATCTTAATATCGTAACATCACATCAATTGAAACAATATACCCAGGTAAATAAAGGGTTATGAAAACGATTGCTTTTCTATTAATTAACACAATAATATTTTTTAACGAATAATATTTTTTAGTGAATATATTTAAATAATAGTATTCAATTTAGAGTTAATAAATATGTGGTACTTAATACTAGGACTTATAACACTAATATACTTCATAATAAACCTAATCCTACCACAATACATAAGTGGAATCATAGGATCATACATAATCAGACCCATACTATGGATACTACTAGCAACAACAGTATACATAGTAGCGAAACAAGAAGGGAAAAACATATGGAACTTCAACAAAGCAAGACACTGGGAAATCGGTAGAAACCCATTTGAAGCAGCACTACTCATAGGCGGATTCCAAATATCACTAATGATTATAGCTGGAATCTTTTTCGGATTTGGAGAAAGCCCATACTCATTCACACCAATAGGAATAACCATAAACATAGTTTTCGTAGCCTCAACATTAATAGGAACAGAACTATCCAGAGCATATTTCATAAAAAAAGGCAGCCTAAATAGAAAAAACCTAACACTTATAATAGGAGTAGTAACAATATTTTTTGTAATGCTATCAATAGCACCAAGTGATTATACTTATCTACTATTCAAAGATCTACTGCCATCGATAAAATTCATTGGAGAAACAATGATACCATTACTAGCTATGAACCTATTTGCATGCTACCTCGCATATCTAGGAGGAACCAAAGCAGCAATAGGATACATGGGAACACTTCAAGCATTCCAATGGTTTTCACCAATACTACCAGATCTAGACTGGGGAATAGCAGCACTAATAGGAACACTAACACCAGCCCTAGGATTCATTATAATACAAAACAGTATACAACTAACCACACCAGGAAGTAGAAAAAAAAGACACAAAACCAAAGACCCAGCGCTAAGCTGGACAGCAATCGCAACAATCTCTGTAGTATTTGTATTCTTCTCAACAGGATTCCTAGGAGTACAACCAACAGTTATATATAGTGGAAGCATGAGACCAACGATAGATGTCGGAGACATAGTAATAGTATCAAAAACACCCTCTGAAGAAATACAAATTGGAGATATAATACAATACAGGACACAAAACACAACCCTACCAATAGTACATAGAGTACATGAAATATACAACAAAAACAACACAATATTTTTTATAACCAAAGGAGATGCAAATGACAAACCAGATTCAGAACCAGTCCTCTCTGAAAACGTTATGGGAAAAGTAATATTTGATATCCCCAAAATCGGCTGGATCCCCATATTCTTTAAATATATGATTTCAAAAATTATAACATCTATACAAAAAAACAAAGGAAGTGATATAATATGAAAAAAACAATACTAAAGCCATTAAAACACCTAAAAAAATTGGAAATAAAAAAGAAAAAAATACCAGTAAAAATAAGAATACCTATCATAGCATTACTTACTTTGTTAGTAATAGGTTCTTTTTTCTCAGCATTCGCAACTACCCTAGAAGAACCAAAAACCATAGAAAAAATTATAACCCTATGCAACTACAATCAAGAAGGACGATTCTACTATATCGTATATCTCAAAAACAACACAGTTTATAATAAAACAATGCTTTTACCAAATGAGGCAAAGATTTTCAAAAAAATAACAGATCACATTAATGCATCATTCAGCTACAATTTCAACAGCGACTGCCAACACACAATAAACGGTAGCTACCTTTTAAAAGCACAAATCAAAACAGACATATGGAAAAAAGAATACATTCTCATACCAAAAACAACTTTCAATACAAACAACTTCAACATACAATTCCCAATAAATATAACACACTACGAAAACATAATCCAAAACATAACCGAAGAAATAGGCATAACAGCACAAAACCCTGCACTTAATATAACATTTATAATAACATTAAAAGCACGAACAGATCATGGAATTATATATGAATACTTCACACCAAAACTAACTATACCACTAGAGAAAAACATAATTGAAATAAAAGGAAACCTAACGCAGTCAAAACAAGGAACAATACAAACCACGGTAAAAACCACAACATTAGAAAAAAACAAAAACGGTGCTATAAACATCTCAGCTACAACAGCAGTACTCTCATTATTACCATTAATACCATTTATAGTATTTACTGAAAACGATTACTCAAAACCCACGGAGACAGAAAAACAGATACAAAAAATCAAGAAAAAATATAGTGAATGGATTATAGAAACAGATCAACCTCCTAAAGTACCAGCAGGTGTTGAAACAATAAGAACTAAATCATTAGAGGATCTAGTTAAAACAAGTGAAGAATTAGGGAAACCCATCGTGTATTCAAAAGTTTCAGAAGAAACACATGAATTCTATGTATTAGATGAAAATATACATTATAAATACACATTAACAAAA
>QMTJ01000241.1 GCA_003651045.1 Thermoplasmata archaeon
AACGATGGAGTAGACAGGTTCTCCCTGCATTCCATGAGATTGAGATAAACAGGATAGAAGCAATTAAAAATTCTCTAAAGGGAGTATTTATCTGGAATGGTAAATCTATCCCTGTAAAAGAATACCTCTTGGATGGTATTAAAAAAGCAGAGAAAGGAATTGAATATTTTTATGATCACCCACGTTATCTTCATATACTTAAAACCCGTGTTGAGAAGAAGACCACTAGCGCTGATGTACTACGCAGATGGTATAAAAAACTTGAAGGGGAATCTATTGAGGAGAAAGTCGCGAAGATAGTGAATAGAATATGGAGACATACTTTGAAAAATAAACCTATTCTGTGATTTTTATTCCTTTTTCCCGGGTTTGTGTAACCATTTTTGAAGAAAGATTTTTTAGATCATTTTTTCTAAGTGGTGGTAGTATATTTCCTTTTTCAAATGTCATAAGCCATACAACTGCTGTTCCTTGTCTCACAACAGGTTGACTTCTGATTCCTACTATATAGCAGTCGTCTGGTGCTCTAACATAATGTTTTTCTCCAGTGAACGGTGATTTTGTTACACCGAGTAACTGGTTTTTTTTCACCACATCACCTGCCTTCACCCGTGGATAAAAGAGTCCACCGATCTGTGAAACTATTTCCTGGTAGTCTTTTAAAAGCACTTGTTGTTTTGGTATCTCTGGTATACCTTTGATCATACCGAAATATTTCATAAAATTCATTACACCCTTTAAACCTGCTTTTATGTAATATTCATCTAATATTCCCGCTACTCCGATTTCAAAACATACAATAGGTATACCGATTTTTCCTGCTTCAATGTTCAACATTCCTTTTTCTCCCTTACTTTGAAAGATAAACTCAGTCCCCAATGCTCTAGGATACTCTAATACTGGAGTAAAATCATCTAAGGTTCTAATCCTAGGATGAGGGACAAGTAAATGCCCTTTACTACCAGTATGTAAATCTATCCCAAAAGTTGCTTTTTTGACGAATTTATTAAAAAAATAGTATGCTATCCTCTCGGTTGTTGTCCCGTTTTTTTCCCCAGGAAATACTCTATTAAGGTTTTTACCATCAATAGGATCCAACCTGTTTCTAGCTCTAAAAGCAGGAGTGTTAACTACCGGTACACCTATGATCGTTCCATGTAACTCCATAGGGTTTATTTTTTCAAAAACACGGTTTATAACTTCTATACCATTTAACTCTTCACCATGTATAGCTGCATTAAGTAGAAGAACCGGTTTTTTACTAACACCTCTTACAATAAAATAAGGGATGATCACAGGTGAACCGTCTTCTAACTCAGCGCACTGAATGAAACCTCTCTGTTTTGTCCCTGTTTCAATGTTTAAATTAACCTCAGACATAATACAGAATATTAGATATAGGGTTTAAAGAAATAAAAAAGTTTTATATAAAACTTTATAGACTTTATAGAAGTCTTTTTTTTATTTTCTCTTTAGATATTCTCTAGCTAACTCTTGTATATGTGTATTTCTTCTTTCAGCGATTAAAATATATTCTAACACGATAGTAACTGAAGTAAAAAACAATAGAATACCACCCAATCCTCCAAGAATATTAGCAACCATAAGTTTAAGTGTTTCACCAGGGAAGATCGTCAACGTTAAACCTACTACTAAAGCCTTATAAACCGAGTTAAATAATACTGCAGAAATTATCAAAAACATTGCACCCAGTATAACAGGATACCCTAATATGGGATGGTCTTTAAATAACCTGGAAATGTCACCTAGCCTTGTATGTTTTCCTCCTAACAATCTTTTTAATCGTGGTCCTTTCCAAAATTTTAATCTTTCACCTTTTAAATGAAGTCTCTGATCTTCTTTAGACGTGTTAGAATCTTCTTCTTCATCCAACTGTCCATGAAGAATTTCTTTGATATCATCAGCGATTTCCTCCTCAATTAGAACACCCGCGGTTTTACTGCAATCATCTTTTTCAATCTTAGATTTCTCAATTAACTCTGTAATTTTATTAATAAAATCAACAAATGCCTCTTCTTTCAATGTATCCTCTATGAGCGGTCGTATATCTGCTCCATATCTCCCCTCCATACTTATCTTCTCCATAAGACTTTCTATAAAGGCCTCTCTGAACTTGTTAAACTGTGCTTCTTTTAGAATCTCTTTACCCTTAATATCAAGTGACATACTGATTTCTCCCTCACTAAAATGTCAAGTATGATAATTGGATAACCGATATTTAGACTATTTTAAAAAAAAAAATAAAAGAAAAAAATGGTTTTTTTATGTTGTTTGATCAAATTTCTTTGAAATCCTTGTATACCTCTCTAAATCTTCTTTTGAAATAGGTTTAACCATTTTCAGAGCTTCTTCTAGATGTCGTTTTTCAACTTTTAATTTTTTCAACTCATCCTTGTCTATTTTACCGAATTTCCGAATATACTCTCTTATCCCTATCATAACTGCTTGGTTACAAACCGCGGCTATATCAGCACCTGTATAGCCCTCTGTCTTCTTCGCAAGATCATCTATATCAACATC
>QMTJ01000031.1 GCA_003651045.1 Thermoplasmata archaeon
AAAAAGAGAGGGTTTTCTTCCAAATCATTTATAAATATAGTTTGTATACCATGAAAACGCAAAGGAGGCTTGATATAGTTTATGAAAACTACGTTTAGTATTATAAAAGCAGATGTAGGTGGATGGCCTGGTCATGCGAAGGTTCATCCTGATCTTGAGGAGATAGCGAGAAAGAAACTTACTGAGGCGAAGCGGGATAAAACTATTTTGGATTTCTATGTGGCTCATTGCGGTGATGATCTTGAGCTTATTATGACTCATACTAATGGTGTTGATGCTAAAGAAATTCATAGTTTATCTTGGGATGCTTTTTGTGAAGCAACTGAGCGAGCTCGTGATCTAGGTTTATATGGTGCGGGTCAGGATCTTCTTGCAGATGCTTTCTCTGGTAATGTCCGTGGTATGGGTCCTGGTGTCGCTGAGATGGAGTTTACTGAGAGGAAAGCCGAACCTGTTATTGCTTTTATGATGGATAAAACAGAACCTGGTGCTTTTAATCTCCCGGTTTTTAAAATTTTTGCTGACCCGTTTAACACAGCAGGTCTTATCATTGATCCCTCGCTTCATGATGGTTTTGTTTTTGAAGTATGGGATATACTTGAACATAAACATGTTTTTATGAAAACCCCTGAGGAAATGTATGATCTCTTGGCGCTTATTGGTGCTAAGTCTCGTTTCGTTATCAAACGTGTGTTTCCAAAAAAAACTTCTAAACTTAAATCTGATGAACCTGTAGCTGTTATATCAACTGAGAAACTTTATCAGATCGCTGGTGAGTATGTCGGGAAAGACGACCCAGTAGGTATAGTACGTGCGCAGTCAGGGTTACCAGCACTTGGTGAAGTACTTGAACCGTTTTCTATTGGTCATCTTGTTAGTGGTTGGATGCGTGGTTCACATAATGGTCCTCTTATGCCGGTTTCAGTTGAGGATGCGCAGTGTACCCGTTTCGATGGTCCACCACGAGTTGTTGCTCTGGGTTTCCAAGTGAAAAATGGTTTGCTGACTCAGCCTGTTGATTTGTTTGATGATCCAGCGTTTGATTTAACACGTAAAAGAGCTCAGGAGATCACGGAGTATATGCGTCGCCATGGACCTTTTGAACCACATAGGTTACCTATGGCTGATATGGAATATACCACGCTTCCAAGGGTTTTGAAGAAACTTGGGAACAGGTTTAAAAAAGTTAAATAAAAACTGATTTCTAAAAATTTTTTCTTCCTTTAATTTTATATATTACTATCCTATTCAGGACATACTCTTTAAATAGATTATATACTATGGGAGTAATAAACATATGGCTAGAATACATGCACGTAGAAAAGGTAAATCTGGTTCAAAACACCCAGTTACTCGTAAAAAGCATCCTGAATGGAGTGCATTGAATCCTAGAGAAGTAGAGGCGCATGTTATAGAGCTTGCGAAAGCTGGTAAGTCAACTAGTGAAATCGGTATGATACTACGTGATCAATATGCTGTTCCTGATGTTAAAATTGCTACTGGTAAAAAGATTACTGAGATACTCGAGAAAAACAATATTAAACCAGAGATACCTGAAGATCTTAGAAACCTTATTAAGACGGCTTTGCAGTTGAAGAAACATCTTGATGTGCATAAGAAGGATTTGAAAAACAAGAGAAATCTGCAGTTGACAGAGGCGAAAATACGGCGTCTTGTTAAATATTACCACCGGGAGAAAAAACTCCCTGAGGATTGGAAATATAACCTTGAGCAGGCAAAACTCATGTTTGAATAAAAAAAATAATAAGAAGGAAAAAAACAATTATCTTTTTTAGATAAAACAGGTTTTTAATTTTTTGAACATGGCAGATGATTTACTAAAACTGAGTAAAAAAGCAGTAGATATAATCTTATCTTTCCCGAGGTCTACTAGGGTGAGGGTTATTTCTCATTATGATGCTGATGGAATTAGCGCTGCGGGTATTATTTGTAAAGCATTATACCGGGTAGGGTACGATTTTCATGCGAGTCTTATGCGTAATCCTTTTGATAAAGGTTTAAAGAGGGTGATGGAGGAGGAGAATGAGCTTATCATTTTTTCTGATATGGGGAGTGGACAGGTTGATACGATTGAGAAAATGAAGGGTCAATGTATTATTGTTGATCATCATCAGTTTATTAAAAAAAATACTTCAAGAAATGTTTTTCAAATTAATGCGAATTTGTGTGGTTTTAATGGGAACTATGATGCATGTGGTGCGACACTTGCTTATTCTATAGCGAAGTGTCTTGATTCAAGTAATATAGATTTAGTGCCGTTAGCAGTTGCAGGTGCTACTGGTGATAAACAGTATATCGGTGGTTGGAGGGGGTATAATAAAACTGTTGTTGAAGAGGGTTTGAAAAATGGTTTACTTGAGGAGAGAGTTGATATTAAACTTTATGGTGAAACACTTTTTGATGCTTTGTATTATGCTGTTGATCCGTATTATAGTGGTGTCTCTGGTAACAGTGAAGGGATTAATAGGTTGTTTAAAAAACTGGGTTTGAAAAAAAATGTACGTTTTGAGGAACTTGATGAGAGTATGAGGAAAAAGTTGTATTCTTTTCTTATACTAAGGTTGATTAAAAAGGGTTGTGAAAAAGATATTCTTGATACAGTTATTAGATCACGGTATTATGCACCAGGTTTGTTTAATTGTGAGATGGAACGTTTTGCTGATCTTCTTGATGCATGTGGTAAAGGTGGACATCGTGGTTTAGGTCTTTCTATGTGTCTGGGTGATAAAAGGTCTTTTGATGAGGCTGTGGTTTTGGAGAAAAAGTATAAACAGAGTATTCTTGATGAGGTTTTAAAGTTGGAAAAAAAAGGTTTTGAAGAACGAGAAGGTTTCCGTTATTTTTATAGTAGGGATTCTTCTTTGGGTGGTGTGATTTGTGGTATAGCTGTTAATTTTATTCTGGATCGGGAGAAACCTCTTTTGTCTCTTGTGAGGAAGGATGATGAGGTTCATGTTTCTTGTCGTGGTAATCAATACTTGGTAAGCCGGGGTCTTGATCTTGGTGGTGCTATGAAAATTGTGGCTGATCGCCTTGGTGGTTTTGGTGGTGGTCATAGTATCGCTGCTGGTGCTACTATTGGTTTAGATAAAGAAAAAATGTTTCTTGATTTGGTTGATGAAATTGTTTCTAAGCAGTTGAAAAAAAACATAGGAGGGAAATAGACAGAAAGATGAGGGGGTTGTGTTGGAGGTTTTTTTATGAAGGTTTTATGTGATGTAGTTATTGATTTAGGTGACAAGGTTAAGGTTGAAAATGTTTTACGATCTGTTAAGGTTGATGATTTTGATTTTGTAGATTCCCGTGTTGAAGGTGATTGTTTGGTTGCTCATATGGAGGCTGATTCTGTTTCTTCGCTTCTTCATACCTTGGATGATTATCTATCTTGTGTCTCTGTTGCTATGAAGGTTCTGGGATAAAGATTAATATTCTCTTAAATTATGCTGGTTTCTAATTATGAGATTTGATTTGAACGTGTGTTTTAGTTTCAGCGCTGATGTTGCATCTATTAAAAAAGATGTGGAATCTTTTTTAAAGGGTTATAGTAAAAGTTTAGCTGAGAAGGATAAAACTATTAGTTTTAAAAAAATTAGTATCACTGGTAACGTTTTATGTTTTGATATTGTCTCTAGTGGTGTTTTACGTCCTCATAATGTTCTTCTTAATTTGAAAAATAATATTACTCGTGAGTTTGGTAAAAAACATCATGTTGGTGTGAGAGAGATAACAGTTAAGGGTTATACTATTGAGTTTGAGGTTATTAGGAAGCCTTTGAAAAAGATTGTTATTCCTTTTGCAGATGTATTTTTTGATGGTACAAAAGTTACTATGGTTTTGAAACAGGTGGATGAAGGTTTTTTACGTAGGAATTATATTGATCGTATGATTTCTCTGGTTAAAGAGAAGGTTGAACGTCAGTATTATGAGGGTAAGAGCGAGTTTTGGAAGGTTATCTGGAAGTCTGAAGAGAAAAAACCTGTATGGTATAAAGATCCTACTGAGGAGATGATACGTCGTGGTTGGCTTCAACCTGGTCCAAGTAAGGGTAAATGGTTTTATCGTCCGCAGGCTGCTGCTATACTTAAAACGATGAAAAAAATTGCGGAGGAAGAAGTACTACTTCCTTTAGGTTTTAAAGAGGTGGTGGAGTCTAATATTGTTCCTTTTGATATCTGGCTTAGAACTGGTCATCTTGAGGGTATGCCTAGTGAGTTTTATTATGTTGTTGAACCTGTTACTCGTGATGTAGAACACTGGGAGCGTTTTATTGATTTAGCTAAAATTACTAAGGAGGTTCCTTTTGAGGAGCTTAAAAAAAATGTTACACCCCCGGTTGGTGGTATCTGTTATGCTCAGTGTCCTATGATTTATTGGTCTTTCAAAGGTAAAACTATAGCTGAGAAATCACTTCCTGTTTTGGTTTATGAGAAAACAGTAGTCTCCGCGAGGTACGAGTCTGGTGGACGTCATGGTATCGAACGAGTTGATGAGTTTCACCGTATTGAACCAGTGTATATTGGAACACGTGAACAACTACTTAGTTTAAAAGATAAACTCATCCAGCGTTACAAACATGTTTTCAATGATATCTTTGACCTTGAATGGCGTATGGCTTGGGTTACACCCTGGTACATGCAACAAGCTGGTGAAATAGACTCAGAAGACACACATCCACGGGATACTGGTACAATTGATTTCGAAGCATATTTACCATATCGTGGATCCCGTGAAAAAGGAGAATGGTTAGAGTTCCAAAATCTCAGTATACTCGGTGACAAATATGTAAAAGCTTTTAACATTAAAGCACAGAAAAGCATGCTCTGGAGTGGATGCTCAGGTATAGGTTTAGAACGATGGGTTGTTGTTTTCCTTGCTCAAAAAGGACTAAACCCTGATAAATGGCCAGAAGGTTTTAGAAAATACCTTGATAAGATACCTGAAGGAATTGAATTCCTATGAAAAAAGATTTAACCCTGTATCAGCGGAAATACGATCTCTACAGGCATCATGCATGGGCTGGTAGTATACTCCTCTCTGTACTATTAGCTATAAGAGTTTTTCTACAAATAACAGGTTTCAAAGATATACCTGATATAATCATACTACCCCTGGGTATAATACTAGTGATATACATTTTGGTTTCACTAGGTTTCACATATAAATATAGAAGTGGTCTCATCGTTGAACAAAAAATAGTTCAAAAAATTGAAACACCAGAGGAGGCTTTTAAGAAACAGAAAATATCTGCCAAAATTGAGAAAGAACGTTTGAAACTGGAGAAGAAAAAAGCTAAAGCAGAGGTTAAAAAAATCAAAAAATCTACTAAAAAATAAAACACCATGTATTCATCTTCTCTTTTTTTGGGAAAAACCTTTAAATAAGAATTCTATCCCACAATCTAAATATGGCGAAGAAAAGAAAAGAAAAAGATGAGGAGGATAAACCTTTCAAGTTACCTAAGTTTGATAAAGAAAAATTTCTAAAGAAAGAAAAACGTAACATTAAAACTACTTTTATATCCTGTATATTTGGTATTTTCATGGGTCTCATCTGTTTCGGTTTCTGGGTATTAATGGGTCATGGAAACACTCTAAGATGGCCATTGGTTTTACTGGTAGCCATTGCAAATGCTTCTTTTCTAAAATATATATTTATACGTTTAAACCTTGATCTGTCTGATTTCACTAAAAAAAACTGGTTTAGCGTCTATGGTACATATTTGTTTACTTGGTTACTTGTACTTATTATATTTGTTAACCCACCGTTTTATGATGATGAACCACCTGTGATACAAGCTGTGGTTTTACCAGAAATGCAGGAACCAGGTGGTACCGTGTTAATCGTGGCGAAAATCACAGATAACTTTGGTGTTGAAAAACAACAAATAGATTTTGAGATAATAACTCCCAATGGATCAGTGGAACACCCTGATTTTACTTATGATCCAGGGGATAGTATTTTTAAATACACTTATCAAAGTCCAGATAATGTTACAGATGATCAAACATACAATTACAAAATAACTGTGACAGATTCAAGTGGTTATAAAAAAGAAAAAACCGGTAGCTTCATGTTTAGCTATAACACGATTAAACTACCCAAACCAGTAGGAGCAGACACACCACCAGGTCCCAGGGTATCGTATGCTGATGATATAGTTTTTGACGTAGGTACAAATGTCAGCAGGGTATACTATACTATCAATGGTGGCGAAGAAATCAATGCAACATATGATAGTAATACTGGATACTATCGTACAACGCCGAAGAAAAGAGGATGGATCAAAGGTGCAAATGTTACAATGCAGGTCTATGCAGAGGTGATTTATTATTTTGAAAACATGTATCAAGAGTTTAACAATACAATAGTTGATGCTAATCAATACTATTTCCAAGTTACCAACTCTGACGAAATAGGTACCGAGTTATCAGAAGAAATACCACTACCTAAACCAAAAATTATAGGAGTACCAGGTTTTGAAACAATATTATTCATATTAGCACTCGTTATCGTGGTTTTAATCTTTAAATACCAAGAGAACATTAGAAGAAAACAGAAATGAACGACTTAACGCTATTCTGTAAACAACTGAAACAAGGTTTTAAACCAAAAAAAGCTAAACCAGATGAACTCGTTAGATGCTGGTCTGAAAAAGATGTTTTAAACCAGAATGTTGTTGATACTTTTGTAATAATATTTAGAACCAAAGGTTGCTCCTGGGCTTTAAAATCCGGTTGCACTATGTGTGGTTATTTCAACGACAGCATGTGGAGTAAAGTATCTAGTAATGATCTTCTTAAACAGTTTGAAACAGCTATAAAAAAATATAATGGTCAGAGATTTGTTAAAATCTTCACATCAGGGAGTTTCCTAGACGAAAAAGAAATACCATCAAATGTTAGAAAAAAAATTCTAAAAACTTTGTTTGAAAAAGCAGAGAAGATTTCTGTCGAGTCACGGCCAGAATATGTTAAAAACGATGTTTTATCAGAGATAAAAGAAACAATAGTTAATTCTAAAGTTTTTGAAATAGGAGTAGGTCTTGAAACAGCTGATGACTATATACGTATACATAATATAAACAAGGGTTTCACATTTAATGATTACAAGAGATCTGCTGAGACTATTAAAAAATTTGATTTCAAACTGAAAACATATGTACTAGTTAAACCACCTTTTCTCACTGAGAAAGAATCAATAAAGGATGCAATAAAAACTGTTGAAAAAATCAAAAACATAACAGATGTTGTTTCTCTCAATCCTGTTAATGTTCAACGTAATACAGTAGTGGAGTTTCTATGGCAAAGAAATAGCTACCGTCCACCATGGCTTTATAGTGTTGTTGAAGTGTTAAAAGAGAGTAAAAAAATAGTAGGTGATAAACAAGTGAAATGTGACATAGTCGGTGGTGGCAGCGTTAGAGGAAGTCATAACTGTAAAAACTGCGATAGTTTTTTTCTAAAAGCGATATCAAATTTTTCGCTGTATCAAGATGCTAGTGTGTTTGATGATCTCAGCTGTGAATGCAGGGAGAAATGGCTTGATCAACTAGAACTTGAGGAGCTAGGTTTTGGTTCACTTGCTAACATGTATAGATAAAAAAAAATTTAGAAGGGTGTTTTGACTAAATGAGTAGAGAAGTGGTTAAAAAAGGTGAAACTGTGGTTTTAATCGATACAAGCTATCGTAAATATCTTGTGCATACAGGGGGTAAAACTGATAAAATCAAGGGAGTGGGTGTTTTAGATCCAACTTCTCTCGTTGGAATAAGTTACGGAATGCAGATAGAGGTAGGTAGTAAAAAATTCTGGGTTTTAAAACCATCACTCATGGATAAACTTCAATGTTTAAAACGTAAGACTCAGATTATATTGCCACGTGATGCTGCACAGATTATTATAAACTGCGCTATTGAACCTGGGCATAAAGTTTTAGAGGCAGGGATAGGCTCGGGAGCGCTTACTATCGCTCTTGCAAACGCTGTAGCACCAGATGGAAGAGTCGTTTCATATGATAAACGTGAAGATTTTATTAAGCATGCGTTGAAAAACTTGAAAACTGTGAAACTCGATAAATATGTTGAAACCAAGAATAGGGATGTAACCCTGGGTATAGAGGAGAAAGAGTTAGACGCTATAATCCTGGATATCCCTAATCCATGGGATGCCGTAGGTCATGCCTGGAATGCTTTAAAAACTGGTGGATATCTATGTACGTTTTCTCCTTTGTCATCTCAAGTTGAAAAAACAGTTAGAGAAATCAAAAAACATGGTTATATTGAAGTTAAAACAATAGAAAACATTCAACGGGAAATAATTGTCTCAGAACATGGTATACGTCCAAGTTTCAACATGCTAGGACACACTGGCTACCTCACCTTTGCACGTAAAATTTTGTTGTAAAAGAAACAATTTTTTTATTTTAATTTTATCCCACGCTGGTTCTGATAATTACCTGATTTTTTCTCATAAAGCTCCGAAGGTTCTGATGAAAGTTTTTCAAAAACAATTTGACAAAAACGGTCACCAACGGGTATCTCAACTGGTTTATCATTACTGTTAAAACAACCAATTGTTAACGTCCCATGAAAACCTGCATCTACTTTCCCAAAACTCGCCATTACACCTTTCCTCGCATAACTACTACGAATCCATAGCTGAGAAGCAATCTGAGGTCCTATTTTCACGAATTCTTTTGTACTAACTGCAAACCATGTAAGCGGCGGAATCCTTGCAACACCTTCTTTGATATGTTGATCTGTTTTCTTAATATAGATCTCATCAATTGAAAGATCGTAACCATTTGGTGTAAGATTTTTTTCA